>USBH01000169.1 GCA_900552925.1 uncultured Oscillospiraceae bacterium | reverse complement strand
CCGTCTAATTCGTCGGCAGCGTCAGATGTGTATAAGAGACAGGTTCTAAACGCATTCTATCACGGCCGGCGGCCGTTTTCAAGCGCGGCGGCCAAAAAACGGCGAGGCTCTTGCGCGGCCGGGGGATATGCGGTAAAATACAGGTAGAAGAAAATGAAAAGGGGATCTGTCCTTGAGAATCCGAAAGAAAAAGTGGGCGCGGCCGGAGCTTGCCGCCTGCCCGTTCTACCTGCAGGAGCCGCAGAAGGCGGCCGGAAGCTGGGCGTCGCGCTTCGCGCGGCCCGGCCAGCCGCTCCACCTCGACCTCGGCTGCGGCAAGTGCACGTTCCTGGCGGCGCTCGCCCACCGCGAGCAAGACGTGAACTTCATCGGCATCGACATCAGCGAGGATATCCTCGGCGTTGCAAAGCGCAACATCGAGGCGGAATTCGGCGAGGCGCCGGTCGAAAACGTCGCGCTGCTCGCCTACAACATCGAAAAGCTCGACACGCTCTTTGCGCCGGAGGAAAAGGCCGCGCGCATCTATGTGAATTTCTGCAACCCGTGGCAGAAGGCGGGCGACCACAAGCGCCGCCTGACGCACACGCGCCAGCTTACGACGTACAAAAGGGTGCTCGCGCCCGGCGGCGAGCTGTGGTTCAAGACGGACAACACGGACCTGTACCTTGCGACGCAGCGCTACCTGCGGGAGGCCGGCTTTGAGATCCTCTGCAAGACCGAGGACCTCCACGCGGAGAACGCGCCGGACAACATCGAGTCGGAGCACGAGGTCATGTTCACGGCGCAGGGCATCCGGACGAAGGCGATCATTGCGCGCCTGCCGGCGGGCGGCGCGGAGAAGGGGGAATAACCATGCGGAAAACGGCGGCGGTCCTTTTGGCGGTTTTATGGCTCATTGCGGCCTGCACCGGCTGCTCGACGCTGGCGGCGCTCGGCGCGCAGGGCGTGCGGGAGGCGGCGTCCTCACCGCCGCCGTCGGCGGAGCCCGGCGATGCAGCGTCCCCGACGCCGCCGCCCACGGCGACGCCGGAGCCGATCACCGAGCTTGCGCCGACCGCGGAGCCGTACCCGACCGACACGGCCGCGCTCGTCGGCGTTTACCGCAGCGAGCAGGTCGAGTATCAGGGGAAAACGCTGACCTACACGGTGCCGGAGATCCTCTACGACTGCCCGGGCGCGGAGACGATCAACGCGCAGCTGCGCGAGCAGTGGGACCCGCAGCTCGACTACGCGCTCGAAAGCGCGGCGCAGTACTACCCGTTTTACGGGCATATCGGGTACGAATGCTGGGTCACCGGCGGCGTCCTGACGATCGTCATGGATATGACGCACGACGAGGGCGGAACGGGCAAGTGGGCGTACGCGCTCGACCTCGCCTCGGGCGAAGCGCTCGACACCGCGCAGATTCTGGAGCGCGCGGGCATGGCGTACGACGATTTCCTGCAGGTCGTACGGCAGAAGATGGAGGCGGATTTCTACGAGACGCAGGCCGAATCGTTCGAGTTTTCGGACGGGACGCACGCGCTCGAGGAGACGCTTTCGGACGACAACCTGCGCCGCTGCGCCGCGTACCTCGACCGGGACGGGAACCTGCAGGCCATCTGCACGATTTACACGGTTTTTGCGGTGAATACGACGTATACCGCCGTTTTTCAGATCGACCCGGCAGAGGCCCCGTAAGGAATTGACAAATCCCGCGCTTTATCGTATGATAGGCGCGGGACTTCAGGTGTCTGTGCGTACGCGCACAGCTGAATAAGGAACGGGGTGCAAAGCCCCGGCGGGCCCGCCGCCGTAACGGAGGAGCCGCGCGCAAACGGCCACTGTGCAAATGGGAAGGCTGCGCGCGGCGCAGATGCCGGAGCCGGAAGACTTGCCTGAAGAGATCATGCGAAGCCGCGAGCGCCGGCGATCGGGGCAAAACCCGCTGAAAACCGCTTCTGCGCTGGGGGAGACACGCAGGGGCGGCGGATTCAGGCTTTCTTCGCGTATGGTCTTTGCCCGAAAATTCGAAGAAAGCAGTTGATAACCATGGAAAAAACAGGAAAATCCAGGAAGCCGCTGATTATTGCGGCGATTGTTTTTGTCGTTCTGGTCGTCGCCGGCATCGTGATCTGGCAGGTCGCGGCCCCGAAGGGCACGGCGGGCGACAAGGCGTACACGCTGACGGTTGTGGACGCCGCGGGCAACGAAACCGTGCACGAGCTGCAGACGGACGAGGAGATGCTCGGCGCCGCGCTGCTCAAAGAGGGCCTCATCGAGGGCGACGACAGTGAATTCGGCCTTTTCGTCAACACGGTCGACGGCATCACGGCGAACGCCGACAACCAGGAGTGGTGGTGCCTGACGATTGACGGCGAGACCGCGATGACCGGCGTGGACTCCACCCCCGTCGAGGACGGCGGCAAGTACGAGTTCACGCTGACGGTGGGGTACTGATTGCGCCTGCGTCTTACGGCGCTCAGCGGCGTGCTCGGCGCGGTGCTGCTTGTCGCACAGGTGGCGCTGGCCCCGCTGCCCAACATTGAGCTTGTCTCCCTGCTGGTTATGCTGTTCACCCTGGCGCTCGGCCGCTACGTGGCCTATTCGCTCGCCGTGTTCGTCCTGCTCGAGGGGCTGATCTACGGCTTCGGCCTCTGGTGGTTTTCCTACCTCTACATCTGGGCGATCCTGGCCGTTGCGACCTATCTGTTCCGGCGGATGGAGTCGCGGCTCGGCTGGGCGCTGCTCTGCGGCTTTTACGGCCTCTTTTTCGGCACGCTGACGGCGATCCCGATCTTTCTCATCAGCGGCTTTGCGACGGGCGTCGCGTACATCATCAGCGGCATCCCGTTCGACCTGCTGCACGCGGGCGGGAATTTCCTGCTTGCGCTGCTTCTGCTGCCGACGCTGCGCCGCCTGCTGGACCGCCTCACGAAGGCGCTCCGCCTCAACAGGCCGCTGGAATGAGGCCGCGGGCCGGACATATTGATTTTCAGAAAGGGCACGGCGTTTTGCCGCGCCCTTTTTGCGCGCCGTTTCCGCCGGGTTGCTGAACGGGCGGATCTGTGCTACAATGCTGAAAGAAATCCGGAAAAGAAAACCAGTGGGGTGAGCGATATGCAGGAAGACGTTTTGAACGGGCTTACGCGCGAGGAGCTGATGGAGCTCGTGCGCATGTTCGGCAAAAACCTTGTGGCGATGGACGGCGTGTGGTTCCAGTCGGTCGAGCGGGCGGCGGGCATGGACGCCGCGATGGCGCACGACCGGGCGATCTGGGCGCAGTTCTCGCGCATCGAGGCGCGCCGCATCAAGCAGTTTCTGAAGCTGCCCGAAAACAGCGGGCTGCAGGGGTTGCGCCGGGCGCTGCCGCTGCGGTACAACGCCGTCGTCAATGCGGACGAGCTGCGCATGGAGGGCGAAAGCCTGGTTTACCGCGTCGTCGACTGCCGCGTGCAGACGGCGCGCCGCCGCAAGGGCATGGCGCTGCACCCGTGCAGGTCGGCCGGCATCGTCGAATACGCGTCGTTTGCCGCGGAGATCGACAGCCGCATCCGCTGCGCCTGCGAGAGCTGCTATCCCGAGGTTTCGGACGAAACGTGCTGCTGCGCGTGGCGGTTCACGCTGGCGGAGGATACGCCGTAAGACTGTGGAAAAAAGCGCGCCGCTCGAGAACCCCGCGATGCGCGGCATCAGTCGGCGGAAAACGGAGCCGCCCCGGTGAAGATGTCGTTTGCGCGCGCCCAGTCGGCGACGCGCAGCCAGTCGGCCGCATAGTCGGCCCGGCGGTTCTGGTGCTTTAAGTAGTAGGCGTGCTCCCAGACGTCGCAGCACAGCAGCGGGCGCAGGCCGCGCGCCATCGGCGTGTCCTGGTTGGCGGTCGTGATGATGCGCGGGCGGCCGGCCACGTCGCGGACGAGCCAGACGTAGCCGGAGCCGAACACGCCGAGCGCCGCCTTGGTGAAGGCGTCCTCCTGTTCCATGCCCGGGCAGGCCATCATCGTCGAGGCGATCGGCCCGATCCTGAGCGCGCCCTTGTCGGTGGTTTCGTATTTGCCCATCAGGCGGTTGCAGGCCCCGACCCCCGCAAAGCGGTTCTCTTCGGCGAGGAACATTACATAGAACTTGCCCTCTTCGGGTTTGACGGCCCTGCCGTCCAACTGTATGAGCTGCCATTCGGCTGTCTCTTATACACATCTCCGAGCCCACGAGACTGCAGCT
>USBH01000168.1 GCA_900552925.1 uncultured Oscillospiraceae bacterium | reverse complement strand
ACGAGATTAGCTGCAGTCTCGTGGGCTCGGAGATGTGTATAAGAGACAGCTGTCAGAATCACCGGCGCCGCGGCCTCCACAGGCTCCTCGGCGATGATGACCGCGGCGCCCTTCTCCGCCGCCATCGCGGCGTAGCGGTGGCCGTCCGCGTTTGCACCGCGCAGGCAGACGAACGCGCAGCCCGGCACGGCCTTTCTCGAGTCGTACACGAGGTCGCAGATCTCGACGTCCGGCACGTTCTCCGCCCGGTATTCGATCGCCGACAGAAGCTCTTTCAGTTTCATAGCCATATTCTATCCTTTCTGACGCGCCGCGCTCCCGCTAGGGCAGCACAGGCGCGTATTCACTCGTATTTTCCGCCGCAGCACAACGCTTGCCGCGCAGCGCTTATGCAGGCTCCGCCCCGTGCGGCCGCGCGCCGGTCTTCAGCAGCAGGTACTCGACGGAGTCCTGCAGCGCCTGAAAGCTCGCGTCCACGACGTCGCCGGAAACGCCGACGGTCGTAAACGTGCTCGCGCCGTCCGTCGAGGTGATCAGAACGCGCACGCGGGAGGCCGTCGCGCTGCGGCCATCCAGCACGCGGACCTTGTAGTCCGTCAGCTTGACGCGGTTCAGCACCGGGTAAAACACGCCGAGCGCCTTGCGCAGCGCAATGTCGAGCGCGTTCACCGGGCCGTTGCCCTCGCCCGCCATGAGCTGGATCTCCTCGCCGACGCGCACCTTGACCATGGCGCTCGCGCCGGCCTCCTCGCCCGCGCCCGCGCCGGAATAGATCTTGTAGTATTTCAGCTCGAAGTACGGGTTGTAAAGCCCCATCAGCCGCCGCACGAGCAGCTCGAAGCTCGCGTCGGCCCCTTCGAACTGATAGCCCGCCATCTCGAGCCGCTTGATCTCCCCGAGGATCCGCTCGGTCTCCTCGGAATGCAGCGCAAGCGCGGGCAGAATCTGCTTCACGCGGGCGAACACGACGGCGCGCCCGCTGATCTCCGAGGTCGGGAACCGCCGCTTGTTGCCGACGAGGAACGGGTCGACATGCTCAAACGACCGCGGCGCCTTGATGACGCCGTCCGCGTGCATGCCGGCCTTGTGCGTGAACGCGTGGCTGCCGACATACGGCATGCCGGCGGGCACCTCGACATTTGCGATCGACGCGAGCTCATGCGCGTAGCGCGTCAGAAGCGCGATGTTCTCCTGCGGGATGCACGGGATGCCGCGCTTGAGCTGCAGATCCGGGATGATCGCCGAGAGGTTCGCGTTGCCGCACCGCTCGCCGAAGCCGAGGAACGTGCCCTGCACCTGCACGGCGCCCGCGGAGACCGCGAGGATGCTGTTCGCGACCGCCATGCCGCAGTCGTCGTGGAAGTGCACCGCGACGGGCACGCCGAGGTGCGCCGCGGCGTACGCGACGATGTGCTTTGCGTCCTCCGGGAACACGCCGCCGTTCGTATCGCACAGGCACACGGTCTCCGCCCCGCCCTCGACCGCCGCCTGCGCCGCGCGCATCGCAAAGGCGCGGTCGTCGAGGAAGCCGTCGAAGAAATGCTCGGCGTCGAAGATCACGCGCCGGCCGTTTTCCGTGAGGAAGCGCACGCTCTCGCGGATCATGCGCAGGTTTTCGTCCTCGGTCGTCTCGAGCACGTGGTCCACGTGGAAGCGCCAGCACTTGCCGAACACCACGCAGGTCTCGGTGCCGCTCTCGAGCAGGGCGCGCAGGTTCCCGTCCGCCTCCGGCGCGCAGCCCTTGCGGCAGGTGCTGCCGAAGGAGACGAGCTGCGCGTTTTGCAGCGCAAGGCGTGCAGCCCGCTCGAAAAACGCAAGGTCCTTCGGGTTGGAGCCCGGATTGCCGGCCTCGATGTAAGCGACGCCGAGGCGGTCCAGCAGCCGCACGATCTGCAGCTTATCCTCGACCGAAAAGGAGATGCCCTTGCCCTGCGCGCCGTCCCGCAGGGTGGAGTCAAAAATCGCCACGCCTTCTTCACGCATATCCGTCACCTCGCCCCGCGCCGCGGGGCTTTCCTTTCTCTCCGGCCGGAGCCGCCGGAGTCGACGGAGTCGACGCCCGGCAGCTCCCGGGCGGCACGCGGCGCCGCATACCGCCCCCTCAAAGCCATAATATGGCTCTATTATATCGCCAATACGCGGCGGTGTCAAAGAAAAAAGGCGGACGGTGCGCCGCACGCTGCGCATCGTCCGTCCTATCGCCTTATTCCGCCGCGGTCTGCGGCTTTTCTCCGGTTTTCAGGCGCTCAAACAGCGCGATGCTGTCCTGCCTGTACGCGGCGATCTCCTCCTTCTCGAATACCGAAGCGTCCGTTGAACGGACGGCCACCTTCAGGCTGCCGAGCACATTCATCACGGTTTCCAGATCGCCCTCCTCCGCATAATGGTTGAGCTGCAGATTGTTCAGCCCCGCCATGTCCGAAAAGAGCACGTACTCCTCGCCGGAATCGTCCACCGGGCCGAAGAAGCCGTCCATATCGTTCTGGTCCAGATAATTGTAGCTCGCGTCGTCATAGAGGAAGATCATGGTGTCGCCGGCGTTCGCATCCGCCGCAAACTTGACGAAGGAGGCCTGCAGCTGCGCGATATCGTAATCCGACGTGCCGCCTGTCGGGAATGTGTAATACAGAAGCTGAACCATGACCTCGCCGTCGCCGTTGCGGTCGTCCGCATACTGCTCGATGTGCTCCTCGAGGTCAAGCTGCAGATCCGTCGGCAGCACATATTCCGTCATGATCGCGACGTTGTAGTCCGGGTTGTCCTTCGACACAAACGACCACACGATCGCGACGGCAAAGACGACGGCGATGACGCCGACGATCAGGTGCACCTTGTGGTAAAACCACCAGTTCTCCCGCTTTTCCCTGCCTGTGGTCGGTTTGATCTGATTTTGGTGGATGGTATCCTCCGTATCGTTCAGCAGATAGCGCTCTCTTGCCATGTGGATAATCTCCAATCCCGTCTGTTCGTAAGATTTTTGTAAGAATTATATTGCTCATTATAGGAAGCGATTCTTACCGAAAAAATAAGGCCATATGAACAGTTTGTAAAATATTTTGAACAAAAACAGCCCCCGCTGCGCGATGCGCATCAGGGACTGCCGGCCGCCTGCCCGCCGCTTTCCATTCGCCTGGAAAAGCGCGCCGGCAGGCCGGATTCCTTTTGTCTGTGCGAAAAACCGCTTACCGATATTTTATCATGAAATCGGCCGGTGTCAACTGTTTTCGGCTCAGCCGACGACCTCGTAGCCCTGGTCCTCGACGGCCTTTTTGAGAACGTCGTCCGAAACGTCCGCATTCAGCTTGAGGACGGCCGTGCCCTGCTCGTGGCTGACAACGGCCTCGTCGACCTGGGGCAGCGCCTCCAAACACTTCTTGACCCGCGCCTCGCAGTGCGCGCACATCATACCTTCGATTTTCATTGTTTTTTCCATGGTTGCAGTCTCCTTTGCTTCGATTTTGACCTCGACGGTCTTTATTTTTTTATCGCGCTTCGCACTGCGGATATTGAAGAAATTCAGGCGGAGCGCGTTTGTAACGACGCAGACACTCGAAAGGCTCATCGCGGCCGCGCCGAACATCGGGTTCAGCTGCCAGCCGAAGAGCGGGATCCACACGCCCGCGGCCAGCGGGATGCCGATCACGTTGTAGATGAACGCCCAGAACAGGTTCTCGTGGATGTTCCGGAGCGTCGCGCGGCTCAGGCGGATGGCCGCCGGCACATCGGACAGCCGGCTCTTCATCAGGACGACGTCGGCCGCGTCGATCGCAATATCCGTGCCTGCGCCGATCGCCGCGCCGATGTCCGCACGCGTCAGCGCCGGCGCGTCGTTGATGCCGTCGCCGACCATCATGGCCTTGCCCTGCGTCTTCAGCTCGCGGATGACGCTCTCCTTGCCCTCGGGCAGCACGCCGGCGATCACCTCGTCGACGCCGGCCTCGCGGCCGATCGCCTTCGCGGTGCGGGCATTGTCGCCCGTCAGCATCACGACGCGGATGCCCATGTTCTGCAGCTCGCGGACCGCCGCCGGGCTGTCCGGCTTGATGACGTCCGCGACCGCGATAATGCCGATCAACCGGCCGGCGCGGCTGAAGAACAGCGGCGTCTTGCCGGCCTCCGCGAGCGTCTCCGCCGCGGTGCGCAGCGCGGCCGGCACCGCAGCCTGCGCGGAAATGAACTTCAGGTCTGTCTCTTATACACATCTGACGCTGCCGACGAATTAGACGGTGTAGA
>USBH01000167.1 GCA_900552925.1 uncultured Oscillospiraceae bacterium | reverse complement strand
GCACCTGCATCGCCTCTGCCGCGGGCGCGGCCATGAAGTCCGGCAGAGCGGAAAAATCGTTTTCCCGCACGGCGGCCTGCACGGCCTCCGTCGGCACGGTGCCGCCCGGCAGAAAGACGTTGCGCGGCTCCGCGCCGGTGACGGCGCACTTGATCGCCGCTTTCAGATTGTTGAAGTCCGTGGGGTACAGCAGCACGTTGAACGGCGTGAGGTCGGGCGTCAGCTCGCGCATGAGCGCCCAGGTCTTTTCCGTCTCTGCGGCGAGCACGGCCTCCGCCGGCTTGCCGCTGCCGGGGTCCCAACCCTTGTCGCCCAGCGCGCGCAGGCAGTCGGCGGGCGTTTTGCACGCCATCAGCCGGTCGATGTCCTGCTGCGTCAGCAGCTGCGTCTCGCGCGCCTTGATGCGCGCCACGGCGTAAATGTATTCCTCTGCCATCGTGCGTTCTCCTTTGCGTGTTCTCGGCGGCTCAGCGGAAGAGCAGGCCGCCTGCGATGTCCTGCAGCGCGTCGGCTTCGGCCTCAAACAGCGCGTCGAACGTGCAGTTCACGTCGATGCCGCCGTAGACGAGCAGAAAGCCGTCCGGAAGGTCGCACGGTGTTTTCGATACGGTGATGTGCCCGCGGCCGACGGCCTTGTTCAGCCGATCCTCAAAGCCTGCGGGCAGGCGGGCCAGGTCGGCGGCGTTCAGCCGCATTTCGGCGTCGCCGTCCGCCGCGTATTTCTGCGCGAGCCTTGCGAGCACGGCGAAGTATTCGCCGTCCGACAGGCCGTGCAGCTGTGATTTCGCCGCGGCGACCGCATCGCGGATCGCGCTCTGCTTTGCGGCGAGCAGCGTGCGCCTGCGGCTGAAAACGGCGGCGGATTCCGCATGGCGGCGGATCCCTTCGGCCTCCGCCGCGCCGGATGCTTCCCGCTCAGCCGCCTCGGCCTCTGCGGCCTGCGCGGCCTTTTCCAGCAGCGCTTCGGCTTCCCGCTCGGCGGCCGCGACCGTCTCGCCGGCCTTCTGCTCGGCGTCCGCGCGGATCTGTTCCAAGATCCTTTCCAGTCCTGTAGCCATAGGGCGCCTCACTCAGATCGCGATGCCGCCGATGTTCGCAACGGCCAGCAGGGAGATGAGCAGCGCGAGAACCGCGTACGTCTCGACCATGGCGGGGAAGATCATCGCCTTGCCGAACTGGTCGGGGCGCTTTGCGAGCAGGGAGATCGAGGCGATGGAGGCCTTAGCCTGCTGCTTTGCCGAAATCAGGCCGACAATGGCCATCGGCAGGCAGGCCGCGAAGTACAGAAGGCCCTTCGCGAACGAGATGTCCGCCGTGCCGCCGAGAACGCCGATGTTCGTCAGCGTGACGAAGCCGATCAGCAGGCCGTAGATGCCCTGCGTGCCGGGCAGCAGCTGCAGGATCAGCACCTTGCCGAACAGGGAGGGGTTCTCCGTGATGACGCCCGCCGCGGCCTGACCCGCGATGCCGACGCCGATTGCAGAGCCGATGCCGCCGAGCAGGGCCGAAAGGACGGCGCCGGTCAGCGCGAGAACGATACCGAGAGAATTGAGATCGAATTCCATTTTATTTTTCCTCCGTGATTTTAAAGTATTTTGTCTTTGCAGAAAACGGATTGAATTTGCGGCTGCCGCCCTCGAAGAATTTTCCGAAGAATTCCACGAACTGCAGGCGGTTGGTGTGCACGTAGGCGCCGAGCACGTTGATGCCGAGGTTCAGCGTGTGCCCGACGAGGAACGCGAACACGAATACGGCGACGCCCGCCGGGCTGTTGCCGAGCATCGCGCCCATCTGGTTGAAGACCGAGGCGATGACGCCCGTCGCAAGGCCGAGCGCGAGCAGTCTCGAATAGGAGAGGATGTCGCTCAGATAGCTCGACACGCCGTACAGGCCGTACAGGCCCTTCAAAAGCCGCTTGAACGGGCTTCTGGATTCGCGGCCTGCCGTCAGCACGATGCCGACGGCGCCGATGCCGGCTGCGATCGCGCCGGCCGTGCCCACCGCGGCGGGCAGCGTGAAGCCGAGCGAGACCATGTCGGCGAACATCTGCATCGAGAGCAGATAGAGGATGCCGCCGCCGACAAGCATGTACCAGAAGACGACGTCGAAAATCGCATCCTTCCACAGTCCCTGCCGCGCAAGCTGGTAAAACTGCGCGCCGAGGCCGGCGAACAGGTGGATGACGCCGATGAGGAACGAGAACAGGAGCAGCCGCATTGGCTCGTTGAGCGGCGTGAACCACAGCGCCGGGATCGCGATATCGACGTTGAAGAACGTCTTTCCGATGACGGTCACGGCGTCGCCGAAGAAGCTGCCGAACATCGCGCCCCAGAAAACCGTTGAAATGCCGCAGTACAGGAACATTTTCAGGAATTTCCGCAGGCTCTCCTCCATGTTTTTGAACTTCGCGAGCGCGATGCCGCAGCCGATCACCATGAGGAGGCCGTAGCCCGCGTCGGAAAGCATCATGCCGAAGAGGAAGTAGTAAAAGACCGCCATGAGCGTGCTGGGGTCGATCTCCTTCCGGCCCGGCATGCTGTAGCTTTCGAGCACGCCCTCGACGGGCGCGGCGAACGCGTTGTTCTTGAGCTTTACGGGGACGTCCTCGTCCTCGGCGGGCGTCTCGAGCTCGACGTACGCTTCAAACTTTTCCGTCAGCTCCTTTTCGAGCGCCGGGGCGGATTCCGCCGGAATATAGCCCGTGATGACGAACACGTGCGGGCTCTGCCACAGGCGGCCGAGGACGTCGTATTTTTCGATGCGCATCGAAAAATAATCGATTGTATACTGCATGGCGCCGCGCAGCGCCGCATAGGTTCGGATCTCCGCTTCGGCGCCGTCGATCTCCGCGCGCAGCTTTTCGATGCGCGCGTTCAGATCCTGCATGCGCGCCTGCGGCGGCTTTTTGCTTCGGTCCGCCGGGTAGGTGAAGCCGATCGAGCGCAGGAACGCTTCGAGCTTCGCGCCGTTGGACGCGTGGCACAGCAGGAACGCACAGGTCTGCTGCGTGCCCGCGCTCAGCACCTCGACCGCGACGCCGTCGATTTCCGGCGCGCCCCGGGCGATTTCGGCCTTCAGCGCTTCCTCGGTGTATTCCGCCGGGAAGGAGCCGATGAAAGCGGCGGTCGAGGCGGTGCCGGTCGTGCGCATCGAGACGTCGAGCCGGCTCCAGGGCTCCAGCATGCGGATCTGCGCTTCGAGCCGCAGAATCTCCGCGCGGTCGTCCGCGCATTTCTTCCAAAGCGCGTTGACGCGCGAGGCTGCCCGGAGCGTTTTGCCCGCCGCGCCGGCCGTCTCCTCGTAGCGGGAAAGCGGAATCGGCGTCCGGCCCTCGAGCGGGGCGAGAAGGGATTTCTTTTCCGGCTCGAGCTTGTCCAGCGCTTCGAGCGCGGCCTGCAGGGTGCTTGTGTTGTTTTCAAATCTTGCTTTTGCGGGGGCGGTGTCGGTCTGCCGGAAGACGGCATCCTCCGCTTTTTCGGCGTGGATTTCCACGACGCCGCGCCGCTGGATCAGCTCCAGAATCGGCTTGCGGCGGCTTTTCAGCGCATAAATGCCGATGCGCTGCATGGGCATGACCGCCATGCTGCGATCCCCTCCTTTCTGATGTACACGGCGTCCGCTTTATGCGGCGTCAGCCGGTTATCCGGTCCAGAATGGCGCGGATGGTCTTCGGGCCGTTTTCTTCCGCTTTTTGGCGGAGCTGCTGGGCGAGCGCGGCCGTTTCCTCCTGCGCGCGGCGCGTGTAGTCGTCTGCGTCGGCCTGCGCGTCGGCCAGCAGCCTGCCGCGCTTTTCCTCTGCCTGCTGCAGCCGCTGCGCGCGCAGCTCCGCCGCCTTGTTTTCGGCGCTTTGCCGGATGGCGGCGCTGCGGTGGACGGCGTTTTCGAGGATCTTTTCCGCCTCCTGCTCGGCGTGGCGAACCGCGTCCAGCGTATCTTTAGCCAAGGGATCACCTCCATTTCGGCCTGCCGGCGCCCGATCTGACGGGCGGCCGGGCAGCCGGGTTCGATTGTTCGGGTGCAACGCCTGCAGACGCAGGGGTCGTGCGGCGCGTCTGCGCCGCCGCACCCGGAGTGCTTTTTTCTTTAGAGTGCTATATACCGTCATTATAGTATGATATTTCCTGATTTGCAAGAGAATTCTGGGAGATGGATGAGATAATTTTGTAGAGCTACAATACAAATTGGACAGAGAGGAAAAAGAAGAGAGAAAAAAGTAGAAGGACAGAGCCTTCATAGGGTATAGTTAAGTTACCA
>USBH01000166.1 GCA_900552925.1 uncultured Oscillospiraceae bacterium | reverse complement strand
CGAGATTAGCTGCAGTCTCGTGGGCTCGGAGATGTGTATAAGAGACAGCCTCCGGCGTGGGCTCCGCAGTCGGCGCCGCGGTCGGTTCGGCAGGTGGTTCGGCGGTCGGTTCAGCGGATGATTCGGCGGATGATTCGGCGGTCGGCGCGGGCGTTGGGGTTGTCGTCGGCTCGGTTCTGGATCTGTCCAGAACGGCGGATAAGGTGGCGCAGCCCGCTGTGCAGAGCAGCATGCCGGAAAGCAGCAGCGCCGCGGCGGCCCGCACCCATTTCTTTGCGGTCATTTCAAGGACTTCCTTTCGTTTCTGGAGGTGGATTTCCAAAGCTGTTTAAAGCTGCTTTCAGTATAACAGACGGAAAAAGCGTTGGCAATATGCTGCGCCGGGGAGAATTTCGAAGAAAGTCAAAAAGTTCGTGATTTTTTAACAAATTTATAGTATAGTAAAAGGCATACAGAATATGGGGGTCGCCGGAAGGGGCGCGCCCGCGTGAGAAGAGGTTGAATAGGCAATGGCAAAAAAACAATTCAAGGCGGAATCGAAGCGTCTGCTCGATTTGATGATCAACTCGATCTATACGCACAAGGAGATTTTCCTGCGCGAGCTGATCTCGAACGCGAGCGACGCGATCGACAAGCTGTACTATAAGTCGCTGAGCGACGGCGATACGGGACTGAACCGCGACGACTTCGAGATCCGCATCGAGGTGGACAAGGACGCGCGCGTGCTGCGCATCCGCGACAACGGCATCGGCATGACGCAGGAGGAGCTCGACCAGAACCTCGGCGTCATCGCGAAGAGCGGCTCGCTCAAGTTCAAGTCGGAAAACGAGAAGAGCGAGGACATCGACATCATCGGCCAGTTCGGCGTCGGCTTCTACTCGGCGTTCATGGTCAGCGACCACGTGCGCGTCGAGTCGAAGGCCTACGGCGCGGACGAGGCGTTCGCGTGGGAGTCCGACGGTGCGGACGGCTACACGATCCGCGCCTGCGAGAAAACCGGCCACGGCACCGAGATCACGCTGCACGTCAAGGCCGACACCGAGGACGAAAAGTACAGCGAATTCCTCGATACATACCGCCTGCGCGGCCTTGTGAAGAAGTGCTCCGACTACATCCGCTACCCGATCCGCATGGAGGTCGAAAAGACGCGGCCGAAGGAGGGCGCGGAGAACGAGTACGAGCACTATTTTGAGGTCGAGACGCTCAACAGCATGGTGCCGCTCTGGAAGAAGAACAAAAACGAGGTCACGGCCGAGGAGTACAACAACTTCTACAAGGAGAAGTTCTACGACTGGCAGGACCCGCTCAAGGTGATCCACACGGCGGCCGAGGGCACCGCGACCTACAACGCGCTGCTGTTCATCCCGGCCAAGGCGCCGATGGACTACTACTCCCGCGACTATGAAAAGGGCCTGCAGCTCTACGCTTCCGGCGTTCTGATCATGGAGAAATGCGCCGACCTGCTGCCCGATTACTTCGGCTTTGTGAAGGGCCTTGTCGACTCGCAGGACCTCTCGCTCAACATCTCGCGCGAGATGCTCCAGCACGACCGCCAGCTCAAGCTGATCGCCGGCCGCATCGAGAAGAAGATCGCCTCCGAGCTCAAATCCATGTGCGACCACGACCGCGAGACGTACGAGAAGTTCTTCGAGAACTTCGGCCTGCGCATCAAGTTCGGCATGTACGAGAACTACGGCGTGAACAAGGACAAGCTCAAGGACCTCGTCCTGTTCAGGACGTCCTCCGGCAAGATGCGCACGCTGAAGGAGTACGTCGACGACATGAAGGAGGACCAGACCTGCATCTACTACGCCTCGGGCGAGACGGCGGAGCGCATCGCGCACCTGCCGCAGACCGAAGCGGTGCTCGACCGCGGCTACGAGGTTCTGTACCTGACCGACGAGGTCGACGAGTTTGCGCTGATGGTGCTCCACGAGTACGAGGGCAAGGCGTTCAAGAACGTCTCCGCCGAGGACGCGCGCGTGCAGACCGACGAGGAGAAGGCCGCGGCCGAAAAGCGCGCGGAGGAGAACAAGACGCTGCTCGAGAAGATCAAGGCGATCCTCGGCGACCAGGTCAAGGACGTGCGCCTGTCCGCGTCGCTCAAGAACCACCCGGTCTGCATCACGACGGACGGCGCGCTCTCGATGGAGATGGAGAAGGTGCTCAACTCGATGCCCGGCGCGGAGCAGAAGGTGAAGGCCGAGCAGATTTTCGAGATCAATGCCGAGCACCCGGTTTTCGAAACGCTCCGCCGCTTTGAAAACGATGAGGACAAGCTGAAGAAGTACACCGAAGTGCTGTATAACCAGGCGCTGCTGATCGAGGGCCGGTCGATTGCGGACCCGGTCGCCTATGCGAATGCGGTCGCCGAGCTGCTCGCGCAGTAAGCTGTGCGGAAGATTGAGGGGGACAGGGAGATGAAACGAAAGAAAAAGGAACGAAACTGGGGCAAAGTCTTCACGATCGCCGTTCTGATCAGCTTTACGGCGCCGATCGGCTTCCTCATCATGCGGATCATATCGGGCGAAGAGGCGGAGGGCGTCGGCCGCGGCCGCGAGGACTACATACTCATGCTGCTGCAGTGCCTGCTCGGCATTGCGGCGATCCTCGTTCCGATCAGCCTGATGCGCCGCTGGGATGTGGAGATCCCGCGCGTGATGTTCCTCCTTTACATCGGCTTTCTCTACTGCGCGATTTTCCTCGGCGAGGTGCGCAGCTTCTACTACGTCGTGCCGCACTGGGACACGATCCTGCACGCGTGCAGCGGCGCGATGCTCGGCGCGCTCGGCTTTTCGATGATCGCGCTGCTCAACAACACGCAGCGCATCCCGATGAACCTGTCGCCGTTGTTTGTCAGCGTGTTTGCGTTCTGCTTCGCGCTGGCGCTCGGCGCGGTGTGGGAGATCTACGAGTTTTCGGCGGACGCGCTGTTCGGCACGAATATGCAGAAATTCGCGCTCGACGACGGCACGCAGCTTATCGGTCAGGACGCGCTGTGGGACACGATGAAGGACATCATCGTCGACACGGGGAGCGCGCTGCTGATGAGCGTTATCGGCTACATCTCCCTGAAGTACAAAAAGGGCTGGGTTGAAAAGCTGATGATCCGCATCGGGCACAGAAAGAACAGACGGGAAAAGCCGCAGGAGGAGTCGGCGTAAGGCGGCCCCTGCGCGCCGCGCAGAAAGGAAGGGATTTACAATGAACCGATACCAGTCGCCGTACGGCGTTTACCCGCAGCAGCCGTACGTCAACGTACAGCCGCCGCAGTGGGCGGACCCGATGAAGCTCGAGCAGAAGGAGCTGCGCCGCGCGGCGTCCCGGCTCTCGTTCGCCGCGCTTGCGGGCCTGCCGCTGCAGTATATCTTCATCAACGTCGCGGCGATCATCCTGATGCTCTGCGGCGTCAACCTGCTGGCGCCGACCGGCAACACGGTCGGCGGTCTGCCGGCGACGGCGTATTATCTGGTCGCGTCGATGATGTCGTACTTCTCGATTGTTTTGCCCTACGCGCTGTTTCTGGCCGTCGGCAGGCGCCGCCTGCGCGACACGGTGCTCGTCGAAAAGACGGGTGCGCTGAACGGGATTTTGCTCGTGCTGGCGGGCGTGTTCGTCTGCATGGTCATGAACATCCCGGCCAACCTGATCTCCGTTCTGCTGGAAAGCCTCGGCCTGAACGGCGCAGCGAATACGGAGAGCTTCACGGTGACCACGCTGCCGGAGCTGCTCACGATGCTGCTTTCGGTCGTGCTGATCGCGCCGGTCACGGAGGAGTTCGCGTACCGCGGCGTCGCGACGGCGGTCATGCGCCGCTGGGGCGACTGGACGGCGATCCTCTTCTCCGGCCTGCTCTTCGGCATGGCGCACTACAGCTTCCAGGGCCTGCCGGTCGTGCTCGTCGGCGGCTTCGTGATGGCGTTCCTCTACGTGCGCACGCGGAACATCTGGATCAGCATCGCCGTGCACTTCATGAACAACCTGATCGCCGTGCTGCCGATCGCCGTCAACTACCTGTTCGGCGCGGAGGCGTCGACCGCGGTGAACGTCGTCTCGTTCTACGCCGTCATCCTCGTCGGCATTGCGGCGCTGGCCATCCTGTGCGTGCTGCACGCCTCCGGCCGCCCGGTGTTCCGCACGCCGATGCAGCGCGGGCTGCCGGTCCGGAACAAGGCGCTGCAGCTCGTCGGTAACCCCGGCTTTATCGTGTATTTCATCGTGTTCATCGCGATGTCCGTGGTGTCGCTCTATGCGGCCTCTGTCTCTTATACACATCTGACGCTGCCGACGAATTAGACGGTGTAGATCT
>USBH01000165.1 GCA_900552925.1 uncultured Oscillospiraceae bacterium | reverse complement strand
TGGTTTTGTACGCCCTTTTTTCGGAATCGTGCTTAAATTACTGTGTTTCAACCTTTTCAAACCTCCCAAACCTATTATACTCTTGGCTTTTCAAAAGTTCCACCAACCATAGCAAGCAAAAAGTGTTACGTTGGGTTGCGCAAGTATAATATTTGAATCCGAGAATTACGGAATGATGGGCTGCTGTCTATCCAATCTCCGTGTGTTGTTTTACGACACATGCGCATCCCATTCTATAATCGCAGAACGCCGGCCATTCGGATACATTTTCACTTTCTCCATACGCCGCACATAAAAACGCTGCCTGCTGGTTTTGAACCTGCAGGCAGCGCCTTTTGAAAACAAGTTTTAGAACCGCCCCATGCGGCCGGCGGCGAGGCGGGCCAGCTCCTGCAAACGCGGCGCGGCGTGCGCGAAGAATTTTTCATAGCCCGCGCAGAAGATGTTCCGCCCGAGCGTGCCGTCCGCCTGCACGGGACGGTGGCGCCGGCAGCCGCCGCGGCAGAGCGGGAAAAAGCCGCAGCTTCTGCATTTTGCGTCGACAGCTCTGGACTGCTCGATGAAGCCGAGCGCCTTCCGCCGCGCGCCGATCGTCTCGAAGCTGTCCGTGCAGAGATTGCCGAGCCGGTACGCGTCGAGCACGTAAAAGTCGCAGGGATACACCGAGCCGTCCGCCTCGACGACGTGCTGCATGCCGCAGACGCCGGCCATGCCGCATGCCTCGGGCGGGTAGCCGAGCAGCATCTCGATGTAGTTTTCAAACTGCCGGATCGAAACCGCCTCGCCGCGCTTTGCGTCGCGGTACCACAGGTCGAACAGCGCGCAGAGGAAATCGCCGTAGTCCGCCGGCGTCAGCGAATACGGCTCGCCGCCCGGCGCGTCGCCGATCGGGTCGAGGCACGGGATGAACTGCAGATAGCGCAGGCGGTTCCGCTTGTAAAAGCTGTAGATCTGCCCGGCGTGCGCCGCGGTCTGGCGGTTGACGACCGTCAGGATGTTGTACTCGACGCCGCGGCTCTCGAGAAGCTGCACCGCCTGCATCACGCGGTTGAACGTGCCCGCGCCGTGCGCATCGAGCCGGTTTATGTCGTGCGTGTCCTTGACGCCGTCGAGCGAGATGCCGACGAGGAAGCGGTTCTCGCGCAGGAAATCCGCCCACTCGGCGTTGAGCGCGAGGCCGTTCGTCTGGATCGCGTTGTGGATGCGCACGCGGTTCACGTTGTATTTTTTCTGCAGAGCGACGACGCTGCGGTAAAAATCCAGCCCGATCAGCGTCGGCTCACCGCCCTGAAAGGCGATCGTGCACTCCTGCGTCGCGGCCGCAAGCCCCTTTCGCACCACGGCCTCGAGCGTTTTCTCCTCCATAAAGCCGTAGGAGCGCTGCTCGCGCTTTTCGACGATGTCGTGGTAGAAGCAGTAGCGGCAGTTCAGGTTGCACATGCCCGAAGCGGGCTTGATCATGATGTGTACGGACCGCAAGGCAGACTCTCTCCTTTCGCGCGGCGCCGGCCGCAAAGCACGCGCCGGGCGAACTTTTTCTCAGCCGCGCTTGTATTTTTTGCGGAGCGCGTCGGCGCCCGCCTTGCGCCCCGTCTTTTCGAGGCGCTCGATGTATTCGTCGAGGTGGCCGTGCGTGTGGTACGGGCCGTCCTCGTGGAGCACCGTCATCATCGGGTCGACGGGGCTCGCGGATTTGAGCATCTGCTCGTCGTGCCAGTCGAGGATGATCTTCGCGCCCTGCGCGCACAGCTCGGGGTGCGCGTCCTTCACGTCGTGCTGCTCGTGCGGGTCCTCGCGCAGGTTAAACAGCATCTCGCGGTCGAACAGGTGGAAGCCGTCGTGGTAGGTGCGGACATAGAGCCAGTCGCCGAAGCGCGCGGAGCGCTGGCAGACGTGCGCCATCTGCGAGAGCACGAGGCTGTCGCGCCCGGCGGCTTTGCCGTCCGTGACCGTCTCCGCAAAGCTCTCGCCGTCCCAGTTTTCCCACGGCTTCACGCCGAGCAGCTGCGCCATCGTCGGCAGCAGATCGAGGCTGTAGTGGAAGCCGCTGTCCGAGATGCCCGCCTTGCCGCCCGGCCACTTGAGGATGAACGGGATATGGCAGGTCGGGTAATCCGCGGTCGCGTGCTCCGAATAGATCGCGAGCTCGCCCATGTTCTCGCCGTGGTCGGAGGTGATGATGATCGCCGTGTCGTCGTAGATGCCCTGCGCGCGCAGCAGGTCGAGCATTTCGCCGACGAGCGTGTCCGTGTAGCGGATGCCGCAGTCGTAGCCGTCCATGACGCGCTTGAGGCCCGCCATATCCGAGGCGCTGCCCGGCATGCGCGGGTATTTCGGGCTTGTCGCGTCGCTGTACATCGCGAGCTCGTTGATGCCGTGCGGGCCGGTCGCCTGCTTGTGCTGCTCGAGCACGTCCTCGTCGATCCAGGTATTCATCGGCTCGTTTTCAAACGGGTTGCCGAAACTCTCCGGCGCGCGGTACGGCGTGTGCGGGTCCCAGAAATGTACGTGCAGGAACCAGTTGTCGCGCCCCTCGTTGCGGCGCAGCCAATCGAGCGCGACCGGCAGGACCTCCTCGCCGGACTCGCCGCCGCGGCCGCCGACATTGTAGCACTCGTTGAAGCCCGCGTTGAACCACCAGGAGGAATGGCGCTCCGGGAAGGTGCTGACGGACGCCGTGTGCATGCCGGCGCGGCGGAAAATGCTGTGGAAGCAGTTGTCGTCCACAATATCGGTGAAGTCGCGCGCGGGACCGGTGAGCCGGCGGTCTGCCGCCGTGCCGCCGTGGCCCACCGCGCCGTTGCGGATGCCGAACATGCCGCTGACGAGCGACGCGCGCGACGGCAGGCAGGGCGCGTCCGAGCAGTAATACTCGTCGAAGCGGATGCCCTCGGCGCAGACGCGGTCCATGTTCGGGGTCGTGTCGCGGCTGTAGCCGTAGCAGCCCATATGGTCGGGCCGCAGCGTATCGATGTCGATAAACAGGATTCTCATGGTTTTCTCTCCTCCGTTTGTTTCTCGCTTTCCTTCACAGTGCCTGCGGAAAGCGGCGCCGCCCGCAAAGCAGAACGGACGCGGCACGCGGTGACCCGCGGCACGTCCGCTTTCTGCCGGATACAGCGCCGCGGCTTTGCCGGGCGCATATTTTTTATTCGAGCGTGATGTTCTCGCCGACAAGGCCGACATACTGGCCCGGGTTCGCCGCCTCGGGATGCATGAGCAGCCACTTGTTGCGGGCGACGAGCATCTCGTCCTCCGGGGTTTTCGGCGCGCGCTTCTCGATCGCCGTATTCGTGCCCTTCGGCAGGACGACGACGCACTTGAAGCCGCCCGCGTTCGCATTGCAGGGCGCAAAGTGCAGCGTCGTCGCGTAGACCTCGATGATCGTGCCCTGCGGGATCAAAAACGCCTCGACCTTCGACGTGTCATACTTGCCGTCGACGATGTCCTGCTCGGCGCCGATCAGGAGGATCATGTCGGTCACGGCGATGTTGATCTCGCTGTCGCGGTGGTACTCAAGGCCGTTCAGCTTGTGGTTGTTGCCGTTGCAGTAGCCGATCTGGATCGGCATGCCGCCGTACAGCGAATAGGCGATGTCCTCCGCGCTCGCGCAGGCCTCCAGCGAAGCGTCGCCGGGCACATACGTCACGCCGTCCGGGCACGGCGTCGCGCCCATGGCCTCGATGATGTCGGTACAGTCGAGCCCCTCGATGATTTTGCCGTATTTGGAAAACGCGGCGTCCGTTACCTTCTGAATCTGCATGTGAATCAACCTTTCGAATAAAATTTTGTGAATTTCCGAACAAATTCGGTACAACTCCACACCCATTATACTGTAGGCCGCACGGAAATGCAAGAGAAGAATCCGCCGCTTTTCCGCAGGGCGCAAAAATGCCCGGCAGGTTCAAAAGCGCCTGCCGGGCATTTTCTACTGTATAACTGCGCGCCCGCGCTTCTTTGTAAAGGCGGAGGCGCAGGGCGGAAAACGGCTGACTCAGCCCATCTCGCGCCGGCGCTTTCGCCGCTTCCAGATGACGATCGCGATATATACGGCGAGGAAGACGAGGATGATCGCGACGAGGACCAGCGAATCACCCGGGCCGCCCATCTTGACCTCCGCCCAGAGCGTGTCGAGCAGGGCGCTCGTCTCGGCGGGCAGGTTCACGAACACCTCGGTGTTTTCGAGCACCGTCTCATCCGGGTAGAAGATCGGGTTTTCCACCACCTCGGGCGAAAGGTATTCCTTCGCAGCCGACTCCGGCGTCGCATACCCGACGTAGTCCATGTTCGCCGCGGCAATCTCGGGGTCGCACAGGAAGTTGATGTAGAGCCTGTCTCTTATACACATCTCCGAG
>USBH01000164.1 GCA_900552925.1 uncultured Oscillospiraceae bacterium | reverse complement strand
TCTACACCGTCTAATTCGTCGGCAGCGTCAGATGTGTATAAGAGACAGGTATCAACGCATTCGGCTCGAACATCACCATCCGCAATATGACCATTACAGCAGGAAGTGTTAAGTCTCCTTCTTTCTCTGCTGCTGTGAGCAATCATGATGGCGCTGTAGGCGGTGCCGGTTACTCTTTGACAGTGGAAAACTGTACGATTGCCGGTTCCGGACTTGGCGATGCATTTCTGTTCGACTCGCCTGCTTTCACTGTTAATTACTGCGACATTTCCGGTTTTGAACAGGCTATAGAGTTTTACGGCGATAATTTTGCGGCAGATAACTGCAACGTCACAAACAACACAATTCGTGATTGTACTTATGCCGTACACGGTTACTTTGGAAAGGGCGTTGCCCAGAAACCCATGACCATTACCGGCAATACCATTTCCGGTTCTTCCGATCGCTTTGCCGTGATCGCTGTGCTTGACCAGGCCAACAGCGGCGCTGTGCAGGTCGATATTTCCGGCAATACATTCTCCTATACCATCGTTGGCGGTATTAATCAGGAAGACGATGTAATGGTTTCCGCCTTAACAAGCAACAAGATGAATGACCACAGTTTCGTTGCGGACGCCTACTGGTATGCAGCCGATGACTATGGCACCAGATTCTATGCACCGAAAGAGGCAGGAAAAATCGCAACATGGTATGCGGATCCCACCAGCGGCGCCGGCTCGATCGACGCTATTGAAGGTGCGTTGGATGACTATGGAACCGCAGGTCAGTTTATTGAAATCAACGCGCCTGCACAGGAGATCTTCACCATTGCCAAAAACGCAATCGTCATCGACGAATATGTGGATGCCGGTGATCTGAAGATTGAAAAAGTTGTTCCCGGCGCCACCGAAAGCACCGTCGATTTTGAATTCACTGTTAAGCTGACACGTGAAGGCGGTCGCGTTCTTAACGGTCGATATGATTATATTGATCCGGACGGCAACACGCAGACCGTTACTCTGGAAAACGGATCTTTCACCGTTGCAATGGGCGCTGGTGAGAGCATCACGGTTAAAGACCTTCTTCCGGGTACCAAGTACGAAGTCACCGAAAGTGAGAATAACAGCTATGTTTCTTCTTCCGAAAACGCTGTCGGCAGCATCAACAACGACACCGTTACGGTAACTTTCACGAACACCGAGAAGGAGCCTGTTCCGCCGATCGAAGGCGGCGACTGGGACGTTTCGAAGTCCAAGACGGCAACCAATCTGGATGAGAACTTTGAATCCGACGTGACGCTGTCCCTGCCCTCCGCTGAGGCGCAGCTCGCCTCCGACGTTGTGTTTGTTCTGGATAAGTCCACGAGTGCAGAGCTTGAGGATCAGGCGCTCGAAATGCTGAAAAACCTGCAGGCGCAGATTCAGGAAACAGGCGCAAAAGTCAATGTCGGCGTTGTGATCTTCAATAAGGAAGCCCATAAGAACGGATTCTTTGATCTCGCCACCGAATATGACAAGATCGAAGCCGCAATCAAGACCGATATCAGCAGCGGCACCAACACACACGCGGGTCTGTTGGCCGGCATCGACATGCTGGAAAGCGACACGAGCGTCTCGGACGACCGCAAGTACCTGATTTTCGTCAGCGACGGCATCACGTATATGTACAACGAGGAGCCGACCTCTATCGCTATAGACAACGGGGATGGAAACATTTTCCCCGGCCCGGAAAACTGGGATACGAAATACGGAGACAGAGAGGCTCCAGCCGACTGGGCTGAGTACTTAGGTACCATCGAAACGCTGATTCAGCAAGACGGTGATCTATACGACTTCCCGTATGATGAAAAAGATACCATAGATTTTAAAAACGGCGAACATCCCTACATTTCTAATGCGGAGAAAAAGAATCATGCCATATCGGTTGATAAGGCGCTGTATCTGACCTATAAGACATACAGCAATGCGGCCTCCAAGTATCACTGCTATGCAATGCCGGCTGAATCGTCGGCCAGCACTGCGTATCCGTGGGCTACTTCGTTCATGAACTACCTCGCAGGCGGCAAATCCGTCAAATTCGAGCAGATTCAGAACGACATCTACTACCTGCTCGATGCGGGCTCTACGGTCGTGGACGTCATCGGCCACACCGATGACTACAATTTCGACTTCGTCAATGACGCGGCGAACCTCACGATGACCGTTGGCGGCGAAACGCTCAAGACCACGAAGATCGATGAAACGTCCTACGGCTTCGGCGAGCTGAGAGATGGTGAGTATCCCTATGTGCTGACCTACTATGCAAACGGCAGCGAAGACGTAAAGGACGAGCACTTCGTCTGGCAGATCAATGTTCCGGTTTCGAACTTTGAGCCGGTCACGCTCACGTATACCGTGAAGCTCGCGAACCCGAAGACCGAGCCCGGTACGTACGGCCAGTACGATCAGGACGGCAGCCAGGGCTACGACGGACTCTACACGAACAACAGCGCTACGCTGTACCCGGTAGACTCCAACGGCACAGCGGGCGAGCCGGAAGAATTCCTGAAACCCACTGTTTCGTACACGGTTAAGAAGCCGGAGCCCTCGCCGAGCACCGATCCGACACCGGTTCCCTCCACGGAGCCCTCGCCGGCACCGACCACGGAGCCTACGCCTGCACCTACGACAGAGCCGACCACCGCTCCGACTGCGGAGCCTACGGCTGCCGTGACGCCGACCCCGGCGCCGGAGAGCAGTGCGCCGCAGACCGGCGACACCACGAACCTCGTCATATGGGTTGTCATTCTGTGCATCGGCGCCGCGTGCCTGACCGTCACGCTCGTATACTTCCGTATGCAGAAGAAGGCGGGCCACAGAAGATAATCTTCACCGGCACACCGATGAAAAACAAAACACCGGCTGAATAAGCCACGAAAAAGCTTTCCGATACGATTTCGGAAAGCTTTTTTGCATGGATTTTATTTTGCGGGAAACAATAGCGAAAGATTCATGCAGGCTGCTTCGCCCTGCAGAAAGGACGTGTGCCATGAAAACGAAATCCGCGCGGGAATACGACGCGATGGTGCAGAAGGCCTCGCCGCGCTCGCCCGTTCTGAAAGACTGCCTCTTCGCCTTCCTGTTCGGCGGGGCGATCTGCACGCTCGGGCAGGGCCTTGCAGACCTCTTCATGCTGCTCGGCTTCACGCTGCAGGACGCGCGCACCTTCGTCTCCATCTCGCTGATTTTCCTCTCCGCCGCGCTGACCGCCTTCGGCGTATACGACAATATCGCCAAGTACGCGGGCGCAGGCACGCTTGTGCCGATCACGGGGTTTGCAAACTCGATGGTCTCCCCCGCGCTGGAGTTCAAAAGCGAGGGCTTCGTCACCGGCCTCGGCTCAAAGATGTTCGTCGTCTCCGGCCCGGTGCTGGTGTTCGGCCTTTCGGCCTCGGTGTTTTACGGCGTCGTTCTGTACGTGATCGGGCTGTTTCAGGGCTAGAAACGGCGCAAATTTTGCAGGAAAGGGTGAGAGCTTCGTGAAAAGGCTCGGCAAATATACGATTCTCTTTGAGCGCTGCCCGAGGATCCTCGGGCACGCGGCGGTCGGCGGCAAAAAGGAGGCCGAAGGCCCGCTCGCGCGCGACTTCGACCAGACCTTCCTCGACTCCTACCTCGCGCAGGAGAGCTGGGAAAAGGCGGAAAGCATGCTGCAGACGGAGGCGGCCACGCTCGCGATCCGCAAGGCCGGGCTCGAAAAAAGCGACATCAGCATGATCTTCGCCGGCGACCTGCTGAACCAGTGCATCTCGAGCACCTTCGGCCTGCGCGAGATGGACATCCCCTTTCTCGGGCAGTACGGCGCGTGCTCCACGATGGCGCAGACGCTGCTGATGGCTTCGATCGCGGTGGAGAGCGGCGCCGCAAACTACGCCTGCGCCGTGACCTCCTCGCACTTCTGCACGGCGGAGCGGCAGTTCCGCACGCCGCTCGAGTACGGCAGCCAGCGCACCCCGACGGCGCAGTGGACCGCGACGGCCTCCGGCAGCGCCGTGCTCGGCTACGGGAAAGGCGTCCGCATCCACCACGCGACGGTCGGGCGCATCAAGGATTTCGGCGTGACCGATGTGGCCAACATGGGCGCCGCGATGGCGCCCGCCGCAGCGCAGACGCTGCTCGACTTCTTCGCCGACACCGCGACCGGGCCTGCGGATTACGACCGCATCTACACCGGCGACCTCGGCGCCGTGGGCACCGCGCTGCTGCGCGACCTGCTCGCGGAAAACGGCGTGCATCTCGAGAACCACGACGACTGCGGCCTGCTCCTCTACGACCGCGAAACGCAGGACGTGCACGCGGGCGGCTCAGGCTGCGGCTGCTCCGCCAGCGTGCTGTGCGGGCACATCCTGCCGCGCCTGCGC
>USBH01000163.1 GCA_900552925.1 uncultured Oscillospiraceae bacterium | reverse complement strand
AGCTTCGCCCGCACCGCGCCGAAAAAACGCGCGCCGCGCACAAAGGGCGCCGCCCCCGCAAAGCCCGGCGGCGGGGCGGGGTGAGACGATGCGCCGGGAACTTGAACCGCTCCTGTCCGAAATCCGGAGCACGCACGCGGAAATCCTCGGCGGCAATCTCGTCGGCCTCTACCTGCATGGGTCGCTCGCGCTCGGCGGGTTCAATCCGCGGAAGAGCGACGTCGATTACATCGCGGTCGTGCAGGCGCCGCCCGCGCGGGAAACGCGCCTGCGGCTGCTCGAGGCCGTGTACCGGCTGAACCGGCAGGCGCCGCCGAAAGGGCTTGAGATGAGCGTCGTGCTGCGCCGGTACTGCCGGGATTTCGTCTCCCCCACGCCGTTTGAACTGCATTTTTCGAACATGCACCGCGACGCTTACGCGCGCGACCCGCACGGCTTTGCCGACGCGATGCGCGGCACGGACCCCGACCTTGCGGCGCACTTCACGGTGATCCTGCACCGGGGCGTCGCGCTGTACGGGCCGCCGGTTTCGGAGGTTTTCGGCGACGTCCCGTGGGCGGATTACCTCGACAGCATCTGCGCCGACGTCGCGGACGCGGAGACGAATGTCTCGGCCGACCCCGTCTATGTGCTGCTGAACCTGTGCCGCGTGCTCGCCGCCGTGCGGGAGAAGCGCGTGCTCTCGAAGGCCGAGGGCGGCGCGTGGGGGCTTTCGCATCTGGAGCCCCAATATGCGCCGCTGCTGCGCGGCGCTTTGGAAGCCTGCCAAACCGACGGCGTTTTCGAGCCGGACGGCAAACTGGCCGCCGCGTTCTGCCGGCGCGTCCTCGGCGAGATCCGCACGGAAAGAAAGGAAAATACCATATGAACGACCGAAACGCCATACGCGAGCAGGTGCAGCGCCTGCTTGCGGCCTATAAAGCCGGGCGGCTGGGCGGCGAGAAAATGCCCGAGGACGAAAACCCGCATCTCGACCCCGCCTCCGGCGAAAACTACCTGTATTTTACGCTGCCGATGGCGCTCAACTACCAGCGCAATTCCTACCGGCTGTGGGAGTGCGCCAACCGGATGTATGCCGACCCCGCCGGGCGTGCGCTGTTCGACCCCGTCCGCGTCATGCAGACGGACGACGAAACGCTGCGCCGCATTCTGGTGCAGTACAGGGTCGCCCTGCAGCCGAACCGGCACCCCGCCATCTGGAAAACGCTCTGCCGCACGTTCGCGGAGCAGTTCGGCGGCGATGTGCGCGTTTTCCTCCGGCAGAGCCATTTCCGGGCGGCCAAGGTCAAAGCCTACATCGCGGCGCACAAAAAGGACTTCCCCTATCTCGGCGGGACCAAGATCTGCAATTACTGGCTGCATGTGCTCGAGGCCTACACCGACTGCCGGTTTTCGGACCAGGAAAACATCTCGATCGCGCCGGACACGCACGTTTTGCAGGCGAGCGCGCGGCTCGGCGTGCTCACCGAGGACGAGCTGCACGGCGGCAGCGCGCAAACGCTCGCCGCCAAACGCTGGGACGCGCTGCTTGAGGGCACCGGCCTGCTGCCGACGGACCTGCACACGCCGCTCTGGCTGTGGAGCCGCGGCGGGTTTTCGGCCGACATAAACGACGAACCGCAACAGGCGCAGAAAGGAAATCACCATGGAAAATAACACGATTGTCACACTGAAGCCCGGCGAGGGCCGCAGCTTCAAGGCCGGCGGGCTCTGGATCTACGACAACGAGATCGCCTCGATCAAGGGCACCTTCAAAAACGGCGCGGTCGTCGCCGTGCAGGACGCAAACGGCTATCCGCTCGGCCGCGGCTTCATTAACCAGAACTCGAAGATCCGCGTGCGCATGATGACGCGCGACGGCGCGCAGGAAATCGACGACGCGTTTCTCGAAAAGCGCGTGCGCGACGCCTGGGCGTACCGCAAAAAGACCGTGGACACGAGCGCCTGCCGCGTGATTTTCGGCGAGGCGGACTTTCTGCCCGGCCTCGTCATCGACAAATTCTCCGACGTGCTCGTCGTCGAATCGCTCGCGCTCGGCATTGACAAAATGAAGCTGCGCATCGTCGAGCTGCTCAAAAAGGTGCTGGCCGAGGACGGCGTCGAAATCCGCGGCGTGTACGAGCGCAGCGATGCGAAGGAGCGCCTCAAGGAGGGCATGGACCGCGTCAAGGGCTTCATCGGCCCCGAATTCGACACCGACGTCGAGATCGTCGAAAACGGCGTGCGCTACATTGTCGACGTCAAGGACGGCCAGAAAACCGGCTTCTTCCTCGACCAGAAATACAACCGGCTCGCGATACAGCGGCTCTGCCGGGACGCCGAGGTGCTCGACTGCTTCACGCACACCGGCTCCTTCGCGCTGAACGCCGGCGTCGCGGGCGCAAAGCACGTGCTCGGCGTGGACGCCTCCGACCTTGCGGTCGCGCAGGCCGAAAAGAACGCCGCGCTGAACGGCCTTTCCGACACCGTCGAATTCCGCTGCGCCGACGTGTTCGACCTGCTCCCCGCGCTCGAAAGCGAGGGAAAGCAGTTCGACGTGGTGATCCTCGACCCGCCCGCCTTCACGAAGTCGAAAAACTCCGTCAAAAACGCGGTCAAGGGCTACCGCGAAATCAACCTGCGCGGCATGAAGCTCGTGCGCGACGGCGGCTTCCTCGCCACCTGCTCCTGCTCGCACTACATGAACGCCGAGCTGTTCGCGCAGACGATCGGTCAGGCCGCGCGCGCCGCGCACTGCCGGCTGCGGCAGGTGGAGTTCCGCACGCAGGCGCCGGACCACCCGATCCTCTGGAGCGCCGACGAATCGTATTACCTGAAATTCTACATCTTCCAGATCTGCCGGTCGTTCTGATCCGCAGCAGGCAGAACCGCCGCTTTCGGCAAAATACCCCCGCGCAGCGCGGCTGCGCAGTAAGGAACGTGATTCACTATGAGACTCATCTCCGACCTCAGCTCGGACAACATCAAGGGCCTTGTCTGGTCGCTCGCCATCCCCTCGATGCTCTCGCAGCTCGTCAGCGTGCTGTACAGCATCGTCGACCGCATGTACATCGGCAACATTCCCGGCTACGGCGAAACCGCGCTCGCCGGCGTCGGCGTCTGCGGGCCGATCGTCACGCTGATCTCCTCGTTCGCCTTTCTCGTCGGCATCGGCGGCTCGCCGCTCGTCAGCATCCGGCTCGGCGAGGGCAAAGTGCGGGAGGCGAAAAAGGTCGTCGCCAACTGCTTCGTCTACCTCCTCGCGCTTTCCGTGGTCGTCACGGTGCTGGCCTTTGTCTTCCGCCGCCCGATCCTCATCACCTTCGGCGCGTCGGAGGCGCTGTACCCCTATGCGGAATCGTACTTTTCGATCTATCTGCTTGGCACGGTCTTTGCGCTGATCGCGACGGGCATGAACCAGTTCATCATCACGCAGGGCTTCAGCAAGAACGGCATGCTCTCCGTTCTGATCGGCGCGGTGACGAACATCATCCTCGACCCGATTTTCATCTTCGTCCTCGATATGGGCGTCGCCGGCGCGGCGATCGCCACGGTCATCTCGCAGATCGCAAGCTGCGCCTACGTGCTCTGGTTCCTGCTGCGCGGCAGCGTGCTCGTGCCGATCACCTTCGGCGGCTACGACCTGAAGATCATCGGGCGCGTCACGGCGATCGGCATGAGCTCGTTCCTGATCATCCTCTTCGACAACGTGATGCTGATCGCACTCAACATGATGCTGCAGCGGTACGGCGGCGCGGGCTACGGCGACATGCTGCTGACCTGCAACACGATCGTGCAGAGCTTCGAGCTTCTGATCACGATGCCGCTGGGCGGCCTGACGATGGGCACGCAGACGATCCTCGGCTACAACCTCGGCGCGCGCAGGCCGGACAAGATTCTGAAAGCACAGCGCGTCATCTTTCTGACCGCCGTCGTTTTCTGCGGCCTGATGTTCCTCGCCGCACAGCTGATCCCGCACCTTTTCGCGCGCATTTTCACGCAGGACCCCGAATACATTGATATGACGGCGCGGCTGATCCGCATCTACACGCTCGGCACGATCCCGCTCGCCCTCCAGTACGGGATTGTCGACGGCTTCACCGGCATGGGCATGGTGAAGATCGCGCTGCCGCTCTCGGTTTTCCGCAAGGTCGTTTTCTTCGCCTGCATCTTCATCCTGCCCGTCCTGTTCCCGATCGAGAACATCTTCTGGTGCGAGGCGATCTCCGACATCTTCCCGCCGCTCGTCTCCCTGACCGTCTACCTGCTGACGATCAAGCGCGTCATCCGGCGCGACCCGGCGCCGAAGCGCGTGTAGGTTTGTCAAACATTTTGTACAGCGAGAGATTCAAAGAAGGCAGCAAGTTTTTCTTTGGGAGAGAGCCAGGCCAAGGGGCGCATAG
>USBH01000162.1 GCA_900552925.1 uncultured Oscillospiraceae bacterium | reverse complement strand
CCGGTCGGCGAAGCCGATTGCCGCTTTGCTTGTCGCGGCAAAGGCACAAGTCGTGTGCGAAAAAGTATTTTTCGCACCAAGCTCCTTTTGGTATTGCTTGCTGTCTTTCAGTATACCAGCACTTTCCTTTTTGTGCAATCCTTTTTAAAAATAACAACGGGACTCTCCCGCCGAAGCGGAAAAGTCCCGTTGCTGCATGTGTATTTATGGAATTTTCAGGCTGAAATTACTTGCCGAAGTATCTCTTCAGCAGGCCTGCGAAAGCCTTGCCGTGGCGGGCCTCGTCGCGGGCCATCTCGTGGACGGTGTCGTGGATCGCGTCGAGGTTCGCAGCCTTCGCGCGCTTCGCAAGGTCGAACTTGCCGGCGGTAGCGCCGTTCTCGGCCTCAACACGCATCTCGAGGTTCTTCTTCGTGCTGTCGGTGACGACTTCGCCGAGCAGCTCCGCGAACTTCGCGGCATGCTCCGCCTCTTCCCAGGCGGCCTTCTCCCAGTAGAGGCCGATCTCCGGGTAGCCCTCGCGGTGCGCAACGCGCGCCATCGCGAGATACATGCCGACTTCCGTGCACTCGCCCTGGAAGTTCGCGCGCAGGTCCGCGAGGATGTCCTCGCTGACGCCCTGTGCAACGCCGACGACATGCTCAGCCGCCCAGCTCATTTCCTCGTCCTGCTTCTGGAACTTCGAAGCCGGCGCCTTGCAGACCGGGCAGAACTCGGGAGCCGCGTCGCCCTCATAAACGTAACCACATACCGTACATACAAACTTTGCCATTTTTAAGTCCTCCAATACATATTTTTTATTTGGCGGTCATTCCGCCTTGTTTTGACAATCGGGACAGAGTCCGTTGAAAAGTATGTCCTCGCTTTCAATCGAGAAGCTGTACTTTTCCTCGAGCCCGGCCACGGTTTCTTCCCCGACAAGCGGCTCGAAAATATCGAGCACACGGCCGCATGCACTGCAGACAAAGTGACTGTGCCTGGAAACGTCCGCATCGAAATGCTCCTGCCCGTTGATCACGCCGACGCGGCGGATCTTCCCGGACTCGCAAAACTTTTTGAGATTGCGGTAAACCGTACCGAGGCTCAGGTCGGGATATACGGGCTTGAGCGCCTCGTAGACCCACTCTGCCGTCGGGTGCACTTTTGTGTCGCACACCGTCTGATAAATCGCTTCTCTTTTGCGGCTGAAGTTTTCACGCACGGCCATCCTTTCGCCTCCTGCATCTGCCGTTCTCCGTCTTGTTGAGGCTATTATAACACAGGCCTGCGCGTTTGTAAATAGGAATAATTATTATTTTTGTTTTCTTTTTGTAAACAATTTGTGAACGGCCGGATTGTCCCCGCTTCTAGCGCGTGCGCCGGACGCATACGTATGCGCAGGAGGTGTCCGTATGCTGTGGGGAATTTTTGAATACATCTCGTCTCTTCTCTTTTTCTTCCTGCACGTCACGAGCAGCGGGTCGTTCCCGAAGGCCCTCACGAAAGCCGAGGAGGCGCGCTGCCTCGAGCGCATGGCGGCCGGCGACAAAGCGGCGCGGCAGAAGCTGATCGAGCACAACCTGCGGCTCGTGGCGCACATCGCGAAAAAGTACTTCACCGATGAAAACGACCGCGACGACCTCGTCTCGATCGGCACGATCGGCCTGATCAAGGCGGTCGACAGCTTCCGGCCCGACCGCGGCATCCGCCTGTCGAGCTACGCCTCCCGGTGCATCGAAAACGAGATACTGATGTTCTTCCGCGGTGCGAAAAAGACGGCGCAGAACATCTCGCTGAACGAGCCGATCGACACGGACAAGGACGGCAACACGCTGACGCTGCTCGACACAATGTCGACCGACGACAATATTCTGGAGGACCTCGACCTGCGCATGAAGACGCGCCGGCTGTACGACGTGCTCGGGCGCGTGCTTTCGCCGCGCGAAAGGGAGATCATCGTGCTGCGCTACGGCCTTTCGGGCCAGCGCCCGCTCGTGCAGCGCGAGGTCGCCAAGCGGCTGCACATCTCGCGCAGCTACATCTCGCGGCTCGAGAAGCGGGCGCTCGAAAAGCTGCGCGCCCAGTTCGGCGACACGGATTACTTTTCGAGATAGCGCCGAATCTCCTCGAGGAAAACCTGCCCGTAGCGCGCGGCCTTGCGCTCGCCGACGCCGGAGACCTTCAGAAATTCCTGCTCTGTCTGCGGCTTTTTGGCGCACATGTCGCGCAGTGCGGCGTCCGTAAAGACGACGTAGGCCGGCACGCCGGCCGTCGCCGCAAGCCTGCCGCGCAGCTTTTTGAGCAGGCCGAACAGCTCCATATCCGGCTCCGCCTCCCCGGCCTGCGCGGCCTTCGGCTTCTCGGGCGCGACCGGGACGCGCATCTCGAATTTCCGCTCGCCGATCAGGATCCCGCGCGCCGCCGGGGCGAGCCGCAGGCTCGGGTACTGCCCCTCGGTCTGGACCAGCACGCCCTGCACGAGCAACGCGTCGAGCAGGCGGCGCACCTCCCAGTCCTTCCTGTCGCGCATCAGGCCGTAGGTGGACTGCTTTTCGAGCCCCGCGCGCAGGATCTTTTCGCTCTCGCTGCCGCGCAGGATATCGGAGATCATGTTGCGGCCGAAGCGCTGGCCGGTCCGCGCCACACAGGAAAGCACCTGCTGCGCCGGGACGCTCGCGTCCACCACGGCGGAGCCCGCGGCGCAGCTCGAGCAGTTGCCGCAGTATTCCGCCGTCTGCTCGCCGAAATACCGCAGGATGAACGCGCGCAGGCAGTCGGTCGTCGTGCAGTAGAACGTCATCTGCCGCAGGCGCTCGTATTCGCGCTTCTGCACCGCCTCCTGCGTCTCCGCGTCCAGCTCGGGGTTCGGCTCGCTGTTTTCAATCAGAAAGCGGTTCGTGCACACGTCCTGCGGGCTGTACAGCAAAATACAGTCGGCGGGGCTGCCGTCGCGCCCGGCGCGGCCCGCCTCCTGATAATAGCTTTCGATGTTTTTCGGCATGTTGTAGTGGATGACGAACGACACGTTCGACTTGTCGATGCCCATGCCGAACGCATTCGTCGCGACCATCACGCTTTTGCGGTCGAACACGAAGTCCTCCTGATTCCGGCGGCGCTCCGCCTCCGAAAGCCCGGCGTGGTAGCGCGTGGCCGAGAAGCCCTTGTCGCGCAGGAGCGCTTCGACCTCCTCGACGGCCTTGCGCGTCGCGCAGTAGACGATGCCGCACCGGTCGCGCCGCGCTTCGAGCAGCTCGAGCAGCGCGAGCGGCTTGCTGTGCGGCGTCTGCACGCCGAAGTAGAGGTTCGGCCGGTCAAAGCCGGTCGTGACACAGACCGGGTCCTGCAGCGCGAGCAGCGACGCCATGTCGGCGCGCACCGCCTTCGTCGCGGTCGCTGTGAAGGCGCCGACCGCGGGCCGCGACGCGAGGGCGTCGACGAACGCTGCGATCCGCAGATAGTCCGGCCGGAAATCCTGCCCCCACTGCGAGACGCAGTGCGCCTCGTCGACGGCGACGAGCGAAATCGGCAGCTTTTCGCAGACGGCGCGGAAGCCCTCCGTCGAGAGGCGCTCCGGCGCGACATAGACGATTTTGTACGCGCCCTCCGCCATGTTCCGCAGCGCGCGGGCGTACTGCGCGGGCGTCAGCGTGCTGTTCAGGTACGCGGCGCGCACGCCGGCCTGCGTCAGCGATTCGACCTGGTCCTGCATCAGGGAGATCAGCGGCGAGATCACGAGCGTGACGCCCGGCAGCAGCAGCGCCGGGATCTGGTAGCAGATCGACTTGCCCGCGCCGGTCGGCATCACGCAGAGCGCGTCGCGGCCGGCGAGCAGCGCATCGACGATCGTCTCCTGCCCGTTCCGAAACGCCGTGTAGCCGAAATACCGGCGCAGCACCTCGTATTTTTTCTCAGCGGTTTCCCTGTTTTCCAAATCCATCTCTCCACCTGCGGCTTCTGCCCGGCAGAAGCCCTTTCCTTTCTTTTGCGCAATACTCTGCACGCGCCGCCTTCGGCGCTCTGCCGCATCCGCGCAGCTTCAAATCCGGCCGCCGGCAGGGTGCACCCTTTTCGGCGGCCCTTCGAAAAAATACCCGCACAGGCGGCTGCCCGGGCGGGTATTCTGTATTTCTATTGTTCATTCCAGCTTTTCGATGTCGAGCATCTGCCAGCTCGCCTCCACCTCGTTCCAGGCAAGGCCGCACCCCGCATATTCCGCCTCGCCGCGCTGGTTGTCGAACGGGTCGATGCGCAGCTGCGTTTTCGGCGGGTCGAACGCCGCCTGCAGCGCGCTGTTCGCCGCCATGCGGAACGGGTCGAGGTTGCCGAAGTAAAACGCATGGCGTTCTTTGTTTCCGGCGCGCCACGCGCTGCCGCCGAACGAGCAGTCGGCAAACAGCCAGCCGTACGGCGCAACGTAAAACTGCGCCCAGTCGTGGCAGCCCTGCGCGTACGGCGTCACGAACAGGCCGGACTG
>USBH01000161.1 GCA_900552925.1 uncultured Oscillospiraceae bacterium | reverse complement strand
GGAGATGTGTATAAGAGACAGGCCCGGTGATGCGCGGGTTGAAGGCGGTGAGCCGCGCGGCAGCTTCCGCGAGGTCGTCTGCTGTGCAGGCCGTGCAGAGCGCGTCGGCTACGGCGCGGAAGCCCTGCGGGTAGAGGGCGCTCCACGCGGCGGGCATGCCGGCGTATTCCATCAGTGTGCCGCCGCAGTCGAAAACAAATACCGCCATGTCAGACCTTCAGCTTCCGGAAATTGATCTTCAGGCTCCGCGCGCTGTGCAGGCGCGGGCCCTCGACGCCGCTGCGGCGCATGTAGACGCTCTGCACGAGGCCGAAGCCGAGATACAGGCAGATGGCGCTGCTGCCGCCGGCCGAGAAGAACGGCAGCGTGACGCCCATGACGGGCAGAAGCGCAAGGCACATGCCGATGTTCGAGACGGACTGCAGCGCGATCAGCCCGAAGAAGCCGAAGCACATGCAGCGCCCGAGGTCGTCCCGCGCCTTGGAGGCGATGTACAGCACGCGCAGCAGGTAGAAGAGCAGAAGCAGGATGATCGCCGTGCAGCCGAGGAAGCCGAGCTCCTCGCCCGCGACGGAGAAGATGTAGTCGCTGTGCTGGAACGTGACGTAGTTCGATTCGACGCGCGGCCCGTTGAACAGGCCCTTGCCGGTCAGCTGGCCGCTGCCGATCGAGAGCCGGCCCTGATACTGCTGGTAGCCCTCGTCGAGCTGGACTGCCGGGTCGTCGAGGTTGTACACGGAGGTGAAGCGCTTGATCTGGTACTCGCTGAGCACGAAGTTCCAGAGGATCGGCACGCTGACGGCGACCAGCGCGCCGAGCAGCACAAAATACCGGATCTGCACGCCGCCGGCAAGGCTCATGCAGAGGAACATGGCGAAAAACACGATCGCCGCGCCGTCGTCGCCCTGAAAATGGCAGAGCAGGACGGGGACCGCGGCGTGCGCCGCGAGCAGCATGACCTGGCCGGGCTTCCGGATCAGCCCGCGCTCCCGAAGGATCGCAATGTGCTTGGAATAGGTGATCATGAACAGGATCTTCACGAGCTCGCTCGTCTGGAACGTGCGCCCGGCAATGCTAATCCACGCGCGGGCGTCGACGCCGCCGCCGCCCTGCACGCTGACGCCGAAAAAGATCGTGTACAGCATCAGGAAGAACGAGAAGCCGGCGAGCAGCAGCCAGAACGAGGCGATGCCCTCGTAGTCGATCGACGAGAGCGCCACGGCGGCGACCAGACCCAGAATCGTGACAAAGAGCTGCGTCTGGAAGTAGTCGGTCGCTGTGGCGCGCGAAACGCTTTTGAGCAGCAGCAGGCTGAACGCGGCGATGGCGAGCATCAGCAGCCAGAGGATTTTATCGATGCGCCGGAAATAGGCGGCGATATGCAGAAAAAACCGGTTGTTGGCCAATGGGGTCACCCGACCTTTCAAAACTCAATCGGCGCGGCGCCGAAAAAACGCGGCGGGCCGGGAATGCGCCCGGCTTTTCCGGCCTGCGCCGCGGACAGAAAAACAGCTTAAATTACAAATAGTATAGCACACGGCCGCCGGTTCAGCAATCTTTTTCAAAATTTTACGAAAGAAAAAGAATCCCTTTACGAATCCCGCGTTTTGAGCTATAATCAAAGCAGAAATCACACGATCGCGCGCCGCGCCGCCCGGGCTGCAGACAGGCCGGGGCGGCGGGCGGCGCAGATGCAAGGAGAGGCGGATATCAAAATGCTTACGGATATTGAAATTGCCCAGCAGACAAAGCTCAGGCCCATCGCGGAGATTGCGCGGGAGCTCGGCGTGCGGGAAGAGGAGCTCGAGCCGTACGGCCGCTTCAAGGCGAAGCTCAACGACGGGCTTTTCTCGCGCCTGAAAGAAGGCCCGGACGGAAAGCTGATTCTCGTCACGGCGATCAACCCGACGCCGGCGGGCGAGGGCAAGACGACGACGACGGCCGGACTCGGCCAGGCGATGGCGAAAATCGGCAAAAAGGCGGTCATCGCGCTGCGCGAGCCGTCGCTCGGCCCGGTGTTCGGCATCAAGGGCGGCGCGGCCGGCGGCGGCTACGCGCAGGTCCTGCCGATGGAGGACATCAACCTGCACTTCACGGGAGACATGCACGCGATCACCTCGGCGAACAATCTGCTCTGTGCGATGCTGGACAACCACATGCAGCAGGGCAACGCGCTCGGCATCGACCAGCGCCGCATCCTTGTGAAGCGCTGCGTCGACATGAACGACCGCGCGCTGCGCAACATCGTCGTCGGCCTCGGCGGCAAGATCAACGGCGTCCCGCGCGAGGACGGCTTCATCATCACGGTCGCGAGCGAGGTCATGGCGATCCTCTGCCTTGCGCAGGATCTCGTCGACCTCAAGGCGCGCCTCGGGCGCATCCTCATCGCCTACACGTATGACGGCAAGCCGGTCTACGCGAAGGACATCAAGGCCGACGGCGCGATGACCGCGCTCCTCAAGGACGCGATCAACCCGAACCTCGTGCAGACGATCGAGGGCACGCCCGCGATCATGCACGGCGGCCCGTTTGCGAATATCGCGCACGGCTGCAACTCGGTCCGCGCGACGCGCCTTGCGCTGAAGCTCGGCGATTACTGCATCACCGAGGCGGGCTTCGGCTCCGACCTCGGCGCCGAGAAATTCCTCGACATCAAATGCCGCATGGCGGGCCTCAAGCCCGACTGCATCGTGGTCGTCGCCACGGTGCGCGCACTCAAGTACAACGGCGGCGTGCCGAAGGCGGAGCTCTCCGCCGAGAACGTGCCGGCGCTCGAAAATGGCATTGTGAACCTGCGCGCCCATGTGGAGAACATGCGCAAATACGGCGTGCCGGTCGTCGTGGCCATCAACCGCTTCGGCACCGATACGGACGCGGAGCTTCAGGTGATCGACGACTGCTGCAAGTCGCTCGGCGTGGAGTACGCGCTTTCCGAGGTGTTCGCGAAGGGCGGCGAAGGCGGCGTGGCGCTCGCTGAGACGGTCTGCCGCGTCATCGACGAAAACGAGACGCACTTCGCGCCGCTCTACGAACTCGACAAGACGGTCGAGGAGAAGATCGAGACGATCGCGCAGGAGATCTACGGCGCGGACGGCGTCACGTTCACGAACCAGGCGATGAAGTCCCTCAAGGACATCAAGGCGCTCGGCGGCGACGCAATGCCGGTCTGCATCGCGAAAACGCAGTATTCCCTGTCGGACAACGCGGCGCTGCTCGGCCGCCCGACGGGCTTTAAAATCACGATCCGCGACCTGCGGCTTTCGAACGGCGCGGGCTTCGTCGTCGCCTATGCGGGCGACGTCATGACGATGCCGGGCCTGCCGAAGGTTCCGGCTGCCGAGAAGATCGACGTCGGCGCGGACGGCATGATCCACGGGCTGTTCTGATATGGCGGTTTTTGTTTCAAAATCGGTCGCCGATACGGAAAAGCTCGCGGCGCGCCTGGCCGAAAAGCTGCGGGGCGGCGAGGTCATCGCCTTCACCGGCTCGATGGGCATGGGGAAGACCGCGTTTACGCGCGGCCTTGTCGAGGCGCTCGGCGGCGGCGACGTCGTCTCGAGCCCGACCTTCGCGCTCGTCAACGAGTATGCGGCGCGCCTCACGGTGCAGCATTTCGACATGTACCGCGTTTCCGGCTGGGACGACCTGTATTCGACCGGCTTTTTCGACTACCTCGACACGGACAGCGTGCTCGTGATCGAGTGGAGCGAAAACATCGACGGCGCGCTGCCGGAAAACACGATCCGCATCGATATGCAGAAGGGCGAGACGGAAACGGAGCGCGTCATCACGATCGACGGCATTGAACTGTAAAGCGGGGAGCAGGCCCGTGATTTCATCGAATAGAAAAGGATAACCATATGCTGATTTTGGCGCTTGATTCCTCGGCGTCCCCGGCGTCTGCGGCGCTGCTTGAGGACGGCAGGATAATTTCGGAATTTTATATGCACACGAAGCAGACGCACAGCCAGACGCTGATGCCGATGGTGGAAAGCGTGCTGCGCCTTTCGGGCCGGACGCTCGACGACGTGGACCGCATCGCGGTCTCCGCGGGGCCGGGCTCCTTCACCGGCGTGCGCATCGGCGTTTCCTGCGTTAAGGGCATGGCGATGGCGCGGAACATCCCCTGCGCCGGCGTTTCCACGCTGCGCGCGATGGCGGAAAACGCCCGCGGCATGGAGGGCGTCGTCTGCGCCGTCATGGATGCGCGCTGCGGGCAGGTGTACAACGCGCTGTTCCGCGTTTCGGGGGACAGCGTGGAGCGGCTCTGCCCGGACCGCGCGCTCGCGATCGCCGACCTCTATGCGGAGTGCGCGCCGTACGGCGCTGAACTGCTGCTCGTCGGCGACGGCGCAGAGCTGTGCCACCGGACGTTTTCGGCTTTCGGCGCGCGGCTTCTTCCGCCGATGCAGCGCTTCCAGCGCGCGGCGGGCGTTGCGCTCGCGGCGCGCTGGAAG
>USBH01000160.1 GCA_900552925.1 uncultured Oscillospiraceae bacterium | reverse complement strand
ACAGGTAGAACCGGCAGGCCGGCGCCCGCAGGGCCGTCCCGCCGCTGTGCAGCGCCAAGGCCTGCACGCATTCCTAGTCCAAAAAAGTCTTGTAGAATTCCAGCGTTTTCGGCATCGTGTGCAGCGTGCGCACCACGTAGCTCTCGGTCGCGGCGTTCAGGATCCTGAGCGCCGGCTCCGGCAGCGAAAACGCATACAGTTTTTCAAAATCCGAAAACACGATGTGCCGCATCGCGGTCAGCACGCCGGGCGGCAGCGCGACGTACGGCTCGCCCGTGTCCGCAAAGCAGTCCTTACAGCGCAAAACGCCGCTGTCCGGCAGAAAATACATCACGTCCGACTCATACGCCGCGCAGTCGGCGCAGGCCACGAGGTCCGGCATGTAGCCGGCTATGGCGAGCATGCGCAGCTCCGTCAGCGACTGCAGAAGCCGCTTCGGGCGCGTGCCCTTCGCGAGGAAGTGCAGCGAGTTCAGCACGAGCCGCAGGTACTCCTCGGAGTCCGTCTCCTCGGGCACCAGCAGATAGGCGAGCTCGCAGAAATACTGCGCGAGCGAAAGCGCGCCGATGTCCCGGCGAAGCCCGAAAAAGACCTCGATCGGCTCGGCGTCGTCGATTATGTATTTGTCCCGCCCCTTGAAAACCGAGAGGCGGGAATAGCAGAGCAGCTGCGTCGCCGCGCTTTTGCTGTCCTTCAGGTTTTTTGCGCGGCGCGCAAAGGCGCGCAGCACGCCGTTGTCGCGGGTCAGCACCGTGACGAGCCGGTCGCTTTCGCCGATCGTCTGCTCCTTAATGATTAACCCCTGTGTCTTGATCTGCATTCTGGGCTCCTGCCGTGTGGGACCCGGCGCCGGAATCCCTCCGGTGCCGAAGCTGTGCGTAGCGGATGTAGTCTTCCACGCTGCCGCTGTGGTAAAAGCTGTTCCAGGCCCGGCTTTCCGCTTCGGGCACCGCCGGGGAAGCCGCCTCCGGCACATCGTGCAGCGCTTGTCTATCTGCGGAATCCATCCTGTTTCAACACCATGCCTTTCCTGCGGAGCCGCCTGCAGGGCGGTTCCTTTTTAGCGCCTCTACTTTTAGAGTATTTGCGCTTTCGCAAAGGCTATGACAGGAAAATAAATCTTTTATCGACAGATTCCGGCAGAAAATTTACGAAAAGTGTGTTAGGGGGTCAGTTCAGAAGGTCGCGCTCGTCGAAGCCGAGCGCCGTCAGCACGCCGGGGCGCTGGCGCCAGTCCTCCTTGACCTTGACCCAGAGGCGCAGGTTGACCCTGCACCCGAAGAAGCGCTCCATGTCCTCGCGCGCCTTCGAGCCGATCTTCTTGAGCATCGCGCCGCCCTTGCCGATCAGGATGCCCTTGTGCGTGTCGCGCTCGCAGTAGATCGTCGCGTCGATGTCGAGCAGGTCGCCGCGCTCCTTCATGCTTTCGGTGACGACCGCGACGCCGTGCGGGATCTCCTTGTCCGTAAAGCGCAGGATCTTCTCGCGCACGATCTCGGCCGCGATGACGCGCTCGGGCTGGTCGGTGAGCGTGTCCTCCGAGAAGAAGTGGCCGCCCGGCTGCGCAAGGCGCGAAAGCTCGTCCCGAAGCGCATCCATGCCGTTGCCGTCGCGCGCCGAAACCGGCACGACGGCGTCGAAGTCGTAGAGCTTTGAGAGCGATTCGATCTGCTGCATCAGGAGGCTCTTGTCCTCCAGCAGGTCGATCTTGTTGATCGCGAGCACGGCGGGCAAATCGAGCGACCGGAACCGCGCGGCGAGCTCCTCGTCGGCCTTCGAGATCTTCGTGCCGGCCTCCGTGACGAGCAGGCAGGCGTCCACGCCCGCGACCGACTGCGTCACGCTCTTGACCATGTAGTCGCCGAGCGAATTCTTCGGCTTGATGAGGCCCGGCGTGTCGATGAACACGAGCTGCACCTCGCCCTCGGTCCACACGCCCATGATGCGCGTGCGCGTCGTCTGGGGCTTGCTCGAGACGATCGCGAGCTTCGTGCCGATCAGGCGGTTCAAAATCGAGGATTTCCCCACATTCGGCCGCCCCACAATGGCGATAAACGCCGATTTTTCGTTCTGATAGTTCTGTGTATCCATAGTACGGTTTCCTTTACTGTTCTGCGCTGCGCGGCCTTTCCCGCACCGGGCGTTTCACCGCAGCGCCGTCATCTCCCTTTTTTCCGCTCGAACAGCCCCGCGATGCCCGTGGGGCCGAGAAATATGAACACGAGCGCCAGCGCGGTGACAACCAGAAAGACCGAGCACCACAGCGGCGAGGTGAAGATCTGCACCGCGAGCGCCCACAGCGCCCTGGGCCGCCACAGCACCGTCACACCGACAAAAGCGGCAAAAACGGCGCTGATGAGCACCGCCCCCGCCGCAATATCCTTCGTTCTGCCGATGAACCGGTTGTAGCTTTTCTGCGCGTAGTCGCAGAGCATTTCGATGGCCGTGTTGAAGCCCTCCGCCGTGATGACCAGCGCCACGGCGAGCAGCAGCGCCGCGTATTCCCCGCGCGAAACGCCGAGAAAGCGCGCAAAAAACAAAACGTATACCGCCGCTGTCACGTGTATACGCATGTTTCTTTCGGTTTTGACCGCAAAAAGTATGCCGCGCGCCGCGTCGCCGAAGCTGTCTGCGAGCGTGCGGCGTTTTCCCTTTGTCTTCCAGTCCGGCACCATATCACACGGTATAGCTCGTCGTGCCCGGCAGGCCGAGCTGCGTCATCACATATTCTTCCTTTTCGCGCATGCGCACGCGCTCCATGCCGCCGTTCTCGTGGTCGTAGCCCAGAAGGTGCAGCATCGAATGCGCCGTCAGGTAGCCGATCTCGCGCTCGAGACTGTGGCCGTAGCGCTTGGCCTGCTCCATCGCCATCTCCATCGAGAGCACGATGTCGCCGAGGATCTTCGCGCCCGTGTCGCGGTTGATGTCGTACACGCCGTTTTCGCCCATCGGGAACGAGAGCACGTCCGTCGCGGTGTCCTTGCCGCGGTACTGGGCGTTCAGCTCGCGGATCTGCTCGTTATCGACGAAGGTCACGCTGATTTCAGCGGAATCCTCAAACTTCTCCATCCGCAGAACCGCATGGCAGCAGCGGCGGATCAGCATGCGCACGCCGGTGGGAACCTTGACTGCCTTCTGGTTGTTTGTGATAATGACTCTGATTTTTTCCATATGCCAAGATCCTTTCGGTTCGGGAATCCCCGCCGGTGCGCGGCGCCGCGCGCCGCCGTTCCGGTCCGCGGGATCCCTACGGAGTTATTTTGAAGCGGACGCCCTTTCGTACGCCCGTATGATGTCCTGTACCAGCCGGTGACGCACGACGTCCTTTTCCGTAAAGCGGAAAATCGAGATGTCGTCGACGTTGCGCAGCACGCGCATCGCGTCGCGCAGGCCGGAGCGCTTGCCGTCCGGCAGGTCGATCTGCGTGATGTCGCCGGTGATGACCATTTTGGAGTTGAAGCCGAGGCGCGTCAGGAACATCTTCATCTGCTCGCAGGTGGTGTTCTGGGCCTCGTCCAGAATGACGAAGCTGTCGTCGAGCGTTCTGCCGCGCATGTAGGCGAGCGGCGCGACCTCGATGTTGCCGCGCTCCACGTACTTCTGGTACGTCTCCGCGCCGAGCATGTCGAACAGCGCGTCGTACAGCGGGCGCAGGTAGGGGTCCACCTTCTGCTGCAGGTCGCCCGGCAGGAAGCCGAGCTTTTCGCCGGCCTCGACCGCGGGCCGCGTCAGGATGATGCGGTTGACCTGCTGGGCGCGGAACGCCGTGACCGCCATCGCGACGGCGAGGTACGTTTTGCCCGTGCCGGCCGGGCCGACGCCGATCGTGATCGTATTCTTCCGGATGTTGTCGCAGTACGCCTTCTGGCCGACGGTCTTCGGCTTGACGGGCTTTCCCTTCGCCGTGATGCAGACGCAGTCCTCCGCGAGCGGCACCATCTGCGCCTCGCTGTCCTCCTGCACCATATCCATGCAGTAGCCGACGTTCTGCTCGTTGAGCGTCTCGCCCTTCGCGATCAGCCCGAGAAGGCTCTCGACCGTCCGCAGCGCCTTCGAGACGCCGGGCTCCTCGCCCGTGATCTTCAGCTGCGAATCCCGGCAGGAAAGCGCAACGCCGAAGGCTTTTTCAATCCGCTTCGCGTGCACGTCAAAGCTGCCGAACAGCTCGGCGGCCGCCGAAGCATTTTCCAAAAGAATGCTTTTTTCCAAGTTGTTCTCCTTCAGAGGCGGCGCGCATCCCTTCCGCGCGCGGCTCGGTAAAAATCCTTCGCAGGGGCCGTCTGCCCCGCGGCAGCCGCTTCCGGCCGCCGGAACGCCGCCATTCCCCACCGCAGGCCCCCTCGGGGCCGCCCGGAAACGCGCAGAGCGCCCTGCATCCGGCCGATCGGCCGCAAATGCTCAACATCGCATCTACGCAGTTATTATATCATCTGTCTCTTATACACATCTGACGCTGCCGACGAATTAG
>USBH01000159.1 GCA_900552925.1 uncultured Oscillospiraceae bacterium | reverse complement strand
GGAGATGTGTATAAGAGACAGAGCACATACAGGAAAACTACCGCACGCCGCTGACGATCGACCGGCTCGCGGAGATCGCCGGCATGAGCGAGGGCCATTTCTGCCGCGTATTCAAGCAGTACACGCTGAAAACGCCGGTGCAGTTCATCAACGGCGTCCGCCTGACGCACGCCGCGGACGAGCTGGCAAACACGAACAAGCGCGTGCTGGACGTCGCGATGGACTGCGGCTTCAACAGCGTGAGCTACTTCATCGAGGTGTTCCGCGAGAGCTTCGGCATCACCCCCTCCAGATACCGGAAGGGCTGAACGCATCTACGCGTGCACATGTGCGCGGATATTGAGGAGAAAGGATGTTGGGTTATGGAAAACATTATATGGATTATCTTTTGGATCATAGTCGGTCTGCTGCTGCTTTTCGTCGTCGCGTGGCTTTACTGCATTGCGCCGGCGCGGCCGCGCGGGGATTTTTACAAGCTGCTGCGCTACGACTACGCGCACCGCGGCCTGCATGAAAAGGACCTTTCGGTGCCGGAAAACTCGCTTTCGGCCTTCCGCGCCGCCGTCAAGGCGGGCTACGGCATCGAGTGGGATTTACAGCTGACGCGCGACCGGAAGGTTGTCGTGCACCACGACCGCAGCCTGAAGCGCGTCTGCGGCGCGGACGTTTCCATCGGCGACCTGAGCTACAAGCAGCTCAAGGAATACCGTCTGCACAAGACGAACGAGCGCATCCCGCTCTTTTCCGAGGCGCTGACGGTTGTCGGCGGCAAGGTGCCGCTGATCATCGAGCTGAAGAGCTACGATCCGGTGGAGATTTTATGTCCGCTCGTCTGGGAGATTCTGAAGGACTACAAGGGCGAATACTGCATCGAGTCGTTCGACCCGAAGATCGTCGCCTGGTTCAAGAAGTATCACCCGCACATACTGCGCGGCCAGCTCATGATGCATTTCACGGGCAAGGAGCCGGAGTTCAGGAGCGGGATCAAGGCGTTTTTCGCGCGCAATCTCTGGACGAACGTGATTTCCCGCCCGCATTTTGAGGCTTACGATCTGCACGCGCGCGGCAACATCAGCCACCGCATCGCCTGCAAACTGATGAAGATGCAGGAGGCGAGCTGGACGATCCGCAGCGCGGAGGAATACCGTTTGTGCAAGTCGGCCGGCGCGCTCTGTATTTTCGAGTACATCCGTCCCGAAATCTCCGACGGCCACGAACACTAGTAGGCGGCAACGTGCCGCGGCGAAGTCGCGGGGGGCGCGTGCTGGCACGCGCTCTGTCAGGCGATGGAAATCACCCTTGTGGTCGCGGCGGCGGGCACGGCCCGCGGCGAAGTCGCGGGGGACACGGCGGCAGCGTGCCGCAGCGAAGTCGCGGGGGGGCGCGGCGGCAGCGTGCCGCGGCGGCGGGCGGTGTTGCGGCGTGCAGGAGTGGCGGGCAGGGCCCGTCTGGGGATAAAAAAGAAATCTGAGTACAGGAGTGTCAAACTTATGCAGTATATTGAAGGCGGTGTCACCGCGGCGAAGGGCTTCCTTGCGGGCGGCGTGCACTGCGGCATCCGGAAGAACAAATCGAAGCGCGACCTCGCGCTGATCTACAGCGAAAAGCCGTGCGCGGCGGCCGGCGTTTACACGCAGAACCTCGTCAAGGGCGCGCCGATCCTCGTCACGCAGAAGAACCTCGCGGACGGCCGTGCGCAGGCGGTGATCTGCAACAGCGGCAACGCGAATACCTGCAACGCCGACGGCGAGGCGAAGGCCTGGCGCATGTGCGAGATCGCGGCGGACGCGCTGCACATCGACCCGCACGACGTGATCGTCGCCTCGACCGGCGTGATCGGCCAGATCCTGCCGATCGAGCCGATCGAAAACGCGGCGGCCGAGCTTGCATCGTCGCTCAGCGCGGACGGCTCGAATTACGCGGCGCAGGCGATCATGACGACCGACACGATCGAAAAGGAGGTCGCGGTGCAGGTCGAGATCGGCGGCAAAACCGTGACGGTCGGCGGCATCTCGAAGGGCTCGGGCATGATCCACCCGAACATGGCGACGATGCTCTGCTTCGTCACGACGGACTGCGCGATCACGCCCGCGATGCTGCAGAAGGCCGTGACGGCCGCGGCCGACAAGACCTTCAACATGATCAGCGTCGACGGCGACACCTCGACGAACGACACGCTGACCTGCATGGCGAACGGCGAAGCCGGCAACGCGGAGATCGCGGCGGCGGGCGAAGCGTTCGACGCGTTCTGCGCGGCGCTGACCGCGGTGTGCCGCAAGCTCTCCATGATGATGGCGGGCGACGGCGAGGGCGCGACGAAGCTGCTGATCTGCAGGACGACCGGCGCGAAGGACTGGGAGACGGCGAAGACCGTCGCGAAGTCGGTCATCTGCTCCGCGCTTTTGAAGGCCGCGATGTTCGGCGAGGACGCGAACTGGGGCCGCGTGCTCTGCGCGATCGGCTATTCCGGCGCCGACATCGATATCCACAAAGTGGACGTCGCGTTCCAGAGCGAAAACGGCCGCGTCGACGTCTGCGAAAACGGCGCGGGCATCGCGTTCAGCGAGGAGGAGGCCGCGAAGGTGCTCCACGCAAAGGAGATCACGATCCTTGTGGACCTGAAGAGCGGCGATACGGAGGCGGAGGCCTTCGGCTGCGACTTGACCTACGACTATGTGAAGATCAACGGAGATTACCGCACATGAGTACAGAAAACAAAATCGGAATTTCTAACGGCGACCGCGCGCACGTGCTCGTGCAGGCGATGCCGTATATCAAGAAGTGGGCCGGGGAGACGATCGTCGTCAAGTACGGCGGCAACGCCATGATCAACCCCGAGCTCAAGGAAGCCGTGATGAACGACATCGTGCTGATGCAGCTCGTCGGCATCAACGTCGTGCTCGTGCACGGCGGCGGCCCGGAGATCAGCGCGATGCTGAAGAAGATCGGCAAGGAGAGCCGCTTCGTCAACGGCATGCGCTACACCGACGGCGAGACGATGGACATCGTGCAGCAGGTGCTGGCGGGCAAGGTCAACAAGGACCTCGTGCAGCTGCTCGAGAACACGGGCGGCAAGGCGATCGGCCTGTGCGGGCAGGACGGCTCGCTCTTAAAGGCCGACAAGCTGCCCGCGGCGGAGGACCTCGGCTTTGTCGGCGAGATCCGCGAGGTGAACGCGAAGATCATCCGCGATTCGCTCGCCGCCGGGTACATCCCGGTCGTCTCGACGGTCGCGGCGGGCTACCACGGCGAGGTGTACAACATCAACGCCGACGTCGCGGCGGCGCGCATCGCGGCGGAGCTCGGCGCGCGCAAGCTGATTCTGATGACCGACATCGTCGGCCTGCTGCGCGACAGGGACGACGAAAACACGCTGATCCCGGTCGTGAACGTCAGCGACGTGCCGAAGCTCAAGCGCGAGGGCATCATCAGCGGCGGCATGATCCCGAAGATCGACTGCTGCGTCGAGGCGGTCCGCCGCGGCGTGGAGCGCGCGCACATCATCGACGGCAGAACGCCGCACTCGATCCTCGTCGAGCTGTTCACCGACGAGGGCATCGGCACGATGTTCTATTGATTCAGAAACTGGGAAGAGCCGGGGCTGCCGGCCGTCCCGCGCGTTTTTCGGTGCGGTGCAGGCGCTGCGCTGTGCCGAAAGCTGCGGCGGGCGGCGGCCCCCGCGCGATGCGGAGAAGGGAGCGATCGCGATGAATTTCAAGGAGATCCGGGCGCTGGACGACGCGTACGTGCTGCACAGCTACGGCCGCATTCCGGTGGCGCTCGACCACGGCAAGGGCTGCGAGGCCTGGGACGTGGAGGGAAAGCACTACTACGACTTCACGTCGGGCATCGGCGTCAATGCGTTCGGCTACTGCGACGACGGCTGGGTCAGGGCCGTCACCGAGCAGGCCGGGCGAATCCAGCACATGTCGAACTACTATTACTGTGAGAAAAACGCGCTGCTGGCCGAGGCGCTCATGAAGGCCTCCGGCATGCGCCGCGCCTTCTTCTGCAACAGCGGCGCGGAGGCGAACGAGTGCGCGATCAAGGTCGCGCGCCGCTTCGGCGAAAAGATGGGCGCGCACAAGATCGTCACGCTGAAAAATTCGTTCCACGGGCGCACGATCACGACGCTTGCGGCGAACGGGCAGGACGCGTTCCACGAATACTTTCTGCCGCTGACTGAGGGCTTCGTCTACGCCGAGGCGAACAACGTCGCCGACCTCGAGCGGAAGCTCGACGGCACGGTCTGCGCGGTCCTGCTCGAAAGCGTGCAGGGCGAGGGCGGCGTGATCCCGCTCGACGCGGACTACCTGCGCGCTGTGCGCGCGCTGTGCGACGAACGCGGCGTGCTGCTGATGCTCGACGAGGTGCAGACCGGCGTCGGCCGCACGGGCTACTTCTTCAGCTACCAGGGCTGCGGCGTGCAGCCGGACGTCGTCACGGCGGCGAAGCTGTCTCTTATACACATCTCCGAGCCCACGAGACTGC
>USBH01000158.1 GCA_900552925.1 uncultured Oscillospiraceae bacterium | reverse complement strand
ACGAGATTAGCTGCAGTCTCGTGGGCTCGGAGATGTGTATAAGAGACAGGCGCGCCGGCGACGTTTTCGCCTTTGACGGCGTGTTTTACGCAGTGCTCTCCCCCGAACCTGCGGGGTTTCCCTTCGACCCGCTGCTCTCCGAGGCGGCGGAGGCGATGAACGTGTGCCTCGCCTCCCCGTTCCACACGGGCTGCGAAGCGGAATTCCTGCGCGTCAAGGACGAGTTCCTGCGCATCTTCGAGCGCTGCCAGCGGGCGTTTGCGCCCTCCGACCGGGAAACGCCCGGCCGCAGGCGCGTCCTGCTCGACGCGCTCGGCGACCTGTGGGACCGGCTTGAGGCAATGCGCGCGGACATTGCGCGCTCGCCCGCCGCGCCGGACATCCGCGAGATCCTCGACCGGCCGGTGCTGCGCACGCTCTACACCGAGACGCTCAACGACCTCTCGCTCGTTTTCCACAACGTGCGCACGGGCGGCGCCGGCAACACGGACGTCCTGATGACCGGCGACGTTTCGGGCGCGGTGCTCTCCCGCCTTGCGCCGAAGCTCTACGACGGCTACTACGCCGTCAAGGCGCCGCACCACGGCACCGAGAGCCACTATTCGGCGGTGCTCGGCGACCTCGCCGTCGCGCACCTGCTGATTTCAAACGGCGACTACCACGCGGGCGGCGAGATTTCCGCCCGCTACACAGACATGGAGTGCATCAAGCACTGCACGAACCCCGGCGCCTGCGCATGGTTCCGCACCGCCGGAAGCTGCTGCAACCGCCTGCTGCGCTGCTACGAGCAGAGCGACGCGGGCCGCCTGACGCTCCGCTGCCCCGCCGCCGGAGGAAACCGCCGCACGCCGTGCAACATCTATGTATTCAGCCACAACGGCGCAAGGGGCTGCCACTGCGACTGACCCGCGTTTCCCGCACGCCGCTTTCCGGCGCACAAAAAGCGCCGGCGGAACGCGCGGAGCTCTCCGCGGCCGCCGGCGCGCCGCTTATTTCAGCATGTGCTCCACGCCGTCGATCAGCTGGCCGACGGTGTGCACGGCCTTTGCGGTGCTGCGGCGCATCTCCTTGGAGCGCGCCTTGGCCGATTTCTTGCCGTTCATCATCTTGGCGGATACGGCGGCAACGGCTGCGCCCGCGGCGATGCCCAGCCCGATGCCCTTTGCGACATTCATGCTCTGCTTATACACGGTATCAAACCTCCAGATCCATATTGCGGCTTTCAGCAAAAACAAAAGAGCCGTCATCGTTTAGTTTCCCCCTTTTTCTGAAAACATACATCCCGAAAGGACCTGCTTTCCCATGGTTTTAAACATCGTTATGGTCGAACCGGAAATCCCCCAGAACACCGGCAACGTGGCGCGCACCTGCGCGGCGACCGGCGCGCGGCTCCACCTCGTCGGGCCGATGGGCTTCAAGATCGACGACCGGAAGCTGAAGCGCGCCGGCCTCGACTACTGGCACCTGCTCGACATCACGTATTATGCTTCGCTCGACGAATTTTTTGCAAAAAATCAGGGCGAATTCTTTTTCTTTTCGACAAAGGCCGTCCACAAGCACACCGACGTGCGCTACCCCGACAACTGCTACCTGTTCTTCGGCAAGGAGACGGCCGGCCTGCCCGAAGCGCTCCTGTTTCAGAACAAGGACCGCTGCGTACGCATCCCGATGCTCTCCGAGGCCCGCAGCCTGAACCTTTCGAACAGCGTCGCGATCGGCGTGTACGAGGTGCTGCGCCAGTGGGATTACCCGTCGCTTTCCGGCGAGGGACGTCTGCGCGGCTACGACTGGGACAGCGCCGGCGCATAATGCACAGTTTCGAAAAAAGCGTGGCAAAAAATTGTCAATTTATGCGCAGCATCTTGAAAAATCCGGCATTTTGGTATAAAATAAAAGCTGTAACCGGGTTTCCCGGGAGCGAAACGCAAAACAATCTCTCAATATATCCAAAAGGAGTGCTCGCAAATGAACTACCTCAACAAGAAAACCGTTGAAGACATCGACGTCTCCGGTAAGCGCGTTCTGGTCCGCTGCGACTTCAACGTCCCGATGAAGGACGGCGTCATCACGGACACCAAGCGCATCGTCGGCGCGCTGCCGACCGTCAAGTACCTCGCCGACCACGGCGCAAAGGTCATCCTCTGCTCCCACATGGGCCGCCCGCACAACATCTTCAACGACGTTGTGAAGCTGGACAAGAAGGAAAAGAAGAAGATCGACGCGATGCCCGCCGAAGAGCAGGCCGCCGCGACCGAAAAGGCGCTTGAGGCCGCGAAGGGCGACGTGACGAAGTTCTCGCTCGCGCCGGTCGCCGCTGCGCTCTCGAAGCTGCTCGGCAAGGAAGTCATCATGGCGAAGGACGTCATCGGCCCCGACGCGAAGGCGAAGGCTGCCGCGCTCAACGACGGCGACGTCATGCTGCTTGAGAACATCCGCTTCCACGCGGAGGAGACGAAGAACGACCCCGCTTTCGCGAAGGAGCTCGCTTCGATGGCCGACATCTACGTCAACGACGCGTTCGGCACCGCGCACAGAGCGCACGCCTCCACGGCCGGCGTTGCCGACTACCTGCCGGCAGTCTGCGGCTACCTGATCCAGAAGGAAATCTCCGTCATGGGCGGCGCGCTCGAGAACCCGAAGCGCCCGTTCGTCGCGATCCTCGGCGGCGCGAAGGTCTCCGACAAGATCGGCGTCATCAACAACCTGATCGAGAAGGTCGACACGCTCATCATCGGCGGCGGCATGGCCTACACGTTCTTCAAGGCGCTCGGCCACTCCATCGGCACCTCCCTGTGCGAGGACGACAAGGTTGAGCTCGCGAAGGAAATGATGGCGAAGGCGGAGAAGAAGGGCATCAAGTTCCTGATCCCGATCGACAACGTCGTCGCAACCGAGTACAGCGCGGACGCCGAGTGGAAGATCGTCGATTCCGACGAGATCCCGGACGGCTGGATGGGCCTCGACATCGGCCCGAAGACGCGCGCGCTCTTCGCAGAGGCTGTCGCCAATGCGGGCACGGTCGTCTGGAACGGCCCGATGGGCGTTTCCGAGTGGGAGAACTTTGCGAACGGCACCATCGCCGTCGCGCAGGCCGTTGCGGACAGCAACGCGATCTCCATCATCGGCGGCGGCGACTCCGCTGCGGCTGTTGAGAAGCTCGGCTTCGCGGACAAGATGACCCACATCTCCACGGGCGGCGGCGCTTCCCTGGAGTTCCTCGAGGGCCTCGAGCTCCCGGGCATTGCCTGCCTCAACGAGAAATAATTCACTTTGAAGCGGGAGCAGGGGGTTTCCTCCGCTCCCGTATTCTTTGAAATCCACCGTATAAAACTGAAAGGACGGATCATCCCATGAACAAGGCTGTCAGAAAGGCTGTTATCGCCGGCAACTGGAAAATGAACAAGACCCCTGCGGAGGCTACCGAGCTGCTCAACGCCATCACGCCCCTCGTCAAGGACGCGGGCTGCGACGTCGTCGCGTGCGTCCCGTATGTGGACATCGCCGCGGCACTCGAGGCCACGAAGGGCACGAACGTGAAGATCGGCGCGGAGAACTGCCACTGGGCAAAGAGCGGCGCCTTCACCGGCGAAATCTCCGCTGAAATGCTCAAGGCCTGCGGCGTCGAGTACGTCATCACCGGCCACAGCGAGAGAAGGACGTACTTCGGCGACACCGACGTCACCGTGCAGCAGAGAACGAGAGCCGCGCTCGACGCCGGCCTCACCGTCATCGTCTGCGTCGGCGAGTACCTCGAGCAGCGCGAGCAGGGCATCACGGACGAACTCGTCGCGATGCAGACGAAGATCGCGCTCGGCGGCGTGACCGAGGAAGAGCTGGGGCGCATCATCATCGCTTACGAGCCGGTCTGGGCCATCGGCACCGGCAAGACGGCGACGGCGGAGCAGGCGAACGAGGTCTGCGCCGTGATCCGCGCGACGATCAAGTCCCTGTACGGCGAAGCGGCTGCCGAGGGCATCACGATTCAGTACGGCGGCTCCATGAACGCCGGCAACGCGGCTGAGCTGCTCGCACAGCCGGACGTGGACGGCGGCCTCATCGGCGGCGCTTCCCTGAAGCCGGCCGACTTTGCCGCGATCGTTGAAGCCGCGACCAAGGGCTGATTCTGAGACCCGGAAAGGACAAATACCGCATTATGAAAAAACCAGTTGTACTCATGATTATGGACGGCTTCGGCTTTGCCGCGCCGGAGGGCAACGCGATTGCCGCCGCGAACAAGCCGAACCTCGACAAGCTGTTTGCTGAAAACCCGCTGACGCAGATCGGCGCTTCCGGCATGGACGTCGGCCTGCCGGACGGCCAGATGGGCAACAGCGAGGTCGGCCACACGAACATCGGCGCGGGCCGCATCGTGTACCAGGAGCTGACCCGCATCACGAAGGCCGTGCAGGACGGCACGTTCTTCGAGAACGAAGCGCTCGTGCACGCGATGAACGCCGCAAAGGAAAACGGCGCCGCGCTGCACCTGATCGGCCTGCTCTCCGACGGCGGCGTGCACAGCCACAACA
>USBH01000157.1 GCA_900552925.1 uncultured Oscillospiraceae bacterium | reverse complement strand
GCTCGGAGATGTGTATAAGAGACAGGAGAAGTACGGCGACCCGCTGCCGGAGATCGTCGAAAAGCGTCTGGCGCGCGAGCTCGGCTCCATCAACAAGCACGGCTTCTCGGTGCTGTACATGACGGCACAGAAGCTCGTCGCAGACAGCGAGGCGCACGGCTACCTCGTCGGCTCCCGCGGCTCCGTCGGCTCGTCGTTTGTCGCGACGATGTCCGGCATTTCGGAGGTCAACCCGCTCGAGCCGCACTACATCTGCCCGAACTGCAAGTACAGCGAGTTCATCACCGACGGCTCGTACCTCTCGGGCTTCGACCTGCCGCCGAAGAAGTGCCCGCGCTGCGGCGGGGACCTCGACCGCGACGGACACACGATCCCGTTCGAGACGTTTCTCGGCTTCGACGGCGACAAGACGCCGGATATCGACCTCAACTTTTCCGGCGAATACCAGAGCGGCGCGCACCGCTACACCGAGACGCTGTTCGGCCGCGAAAACGTCTTTAAGGCCGGCACGATCGCGACGGTTGCGGACAAGACCGCGTTCGGCTACGTGAAAAAATACGCCGAAGAGCGCGGGCGCACGCTGCACAAGGCCGAGGAAAAGCGCCTTTCGATCGCCTGCACCGGCATCAAGCGCACGACGGGCCAGCACCCGGGCGGCATGGTCGTCGTCCCGAAGGGGAAGGAGATCTACGATTTCTGCCCGGTACAGCACCCGGCCAACGACCAGAACTCCGACAACATCACGACGCACTTCGACTTCCACTCGATCCACGACACGATCTGCAAGCTCGACGAGCTCGGGCACGACGTGCCGACGATCTACCGCTACCTCGAGGATTACACCGGCATCCCGGTCATGAAGGTCTCGATGAGCGACCCGGAGGTCATGTCGCTGTTCACCTCGACCGAGGCGCTCGGCGTCAAGCCCGAGGACATCGGCTCGCAGACCGGCACGTTTTCGCTGCCGGAGTGCGGCACGCCGTTCGTGCGGCAGATGCTCATCGATTCGCAGCCGAAAACCTTCTCGGACCTGCTGCAGATCTCCGGCCTGTCCCACGGCACGGACGTCTGGCTCGGCAACGCGCAGGACCTCATCAAGGACGGCACCTGCACGATTTCCACGGTCATCGGCACGCGAGACAGCATCATGACGTATCTGCTCCTGAAGGGCCTCGAGCCGAAGATGGCGTTCAAGATCATGGAGATCACGCGTAAGGGCAACGCGAAGAAGCTGTTCACGCAGGAGCACATCGCCGCGATGAAGGAGCACGACGTGCCGGACTGGTACATCGAGTCGTGCTACAAGATCAAGTACATGTTCCCGAAGGCGCACGCGGCGGCGTACATGATCGCGACGCTCCGCCTCGGCTGGTACAAGGTGCACCGCCCGGTCGAGTACTACGCGGCGTACTTCACGGTGCGCAGCGAGGACTTCGACGGCGCGACGGCCGTGCAGGGCAAGGCGGCTGTGCAGCGGCGCATGAAGGAGCTCGAGCTCAAGATGAAGGAAAAGCAGGCCTCGGCCAAGGAGGAGGCGGCGTACGCCACGTTCCAGATCATCAACGAGATGCTGGCGCGCGGCATCGAGCTGCTGCCGGTCGACCTCAAGCACTCCGACGCGAAGAAATTCCTCGTCGAGGACGGCAAGATCCGCCTGCCGTTTTCCTCGCTTTCCGGCGTCGGCGAAAGCGCCGCGCACAGCCTCTGGGAGGCGTGCAAGGACGGCGCGGACTTCATTTCGATCGACGAGCTGCAGAGCCGCGCAAAGGTTTCGAGCGCCGTGATCGAGACGCTCAAGGGCGCCGGCGCGCTGCAGGGCCTGCCGGACAGCAGCCAGACGACGCTGTTCTGATGCGCCCGGCATGAGAAAGGCATAAAATGGACAGAGAAAAGATCGCCGGGGTCACCCCCGAACAAATCCGCGCATTCCGCCTGCGCGCGCACCATCTCGACCGGAAGCTGCCGCCCGGCGCGCTGGAAGCGGCGGCCTCGGTCTGCGGCTTTCAGAATTCGCCGCCCGGCGCCTGGGAAACCGCGCTGTGGAACCGCGTGGAAGGCTGCACCCTGCAGGCGGCGCAGGACGCGCTGTACCGCGAAAAGCGTCTGTTGCAGGCGTGGAGCGTGCGCGGCGCGCCGCTCGTATTTCCGGCGGCGGAAAGCGGCGTGTTCCTCGCGCCGCTCGCCGCGGCCGCGGGCGAAACGCCGTGGATCTACACGCGCGGGATCACCGCGGCGCTCGATTTTCTCGGCATGGCGTTCGACGATCTGCTGCCGCTTGTCCTGCAGGCGGCGGAATATCTGGAAACGCACACCGTGACGCGCAAGGAAGCGCTCGACGCGGCGTTTGCGGAGATCGCGGAAGCGGTGCTGCCCGCGGAAAAGCTGCCGCTGTGGCGCGCGCCCTCGATGTACGGCCCGCGGCAGACGGTCGGCGGCGCGGTCGTCTCGTTCATGCTCCGGCCGTGCGCGTTCCGTTTCCGCGTGGTGTTCGGCGCGCGCGACGGCATCCACCCGACGTTCACATCGTTCCGCCGCTGGACCGGCCATATGCCCGCGGTGCCGCCCGATGCGGAAAAGCACCTTGTGCAAAAGTTCCTGCACGCGCACGGGCCGGCGAACGTTTCGGCGTTCGGCGCGTGGCTCGGCTGCTGCCCGCAGCAGGCGAAGCGGCTCTGGCAGACCGCGGCGGCGGAGATGGAGCCGGTCCGGGTCGCGGGCAGAACGCGGTATGTGCTCGCCGAAGATCTGGAAGCGCTGCGCGCCGCCGAGGGCGACGCGGACGCGTGGCGGCTGCTCGGGCCGCACGACCCGTACCTCGATTTCCGCGACCGGGCGCTTTTGCTCGAGGACGGGAAAAGGCAGCGTACCGTCTGGCAGACGGTGGCGAACCCCGGCGTGCTGCTGCGCGGCGGGCGCGTCGCCGGCGTCTGGCGGCAGAAGCTGCAAAAAACGAGTGTAGCCGTCGAGATGACGCTGTTCGAGTCGGCGGATGCTGCGGCGCGGGAACGGCTCGAGGCCCAAGCCGCGCAGTATGCGGCTTTCCGCGGCGTTTCGCTCCGCGCATGCACATTCCGGGCGGAGGCGTAGTCCGTCCCGCGCGGTTTGGGGATTGACAGGACGCCGCCGATATGGTATTATTACATCACGTTACTATGATAAAGCGCGGCGCGGGTTGCCGCCGCCGCTTTCCCGGGGCCGTACCGGCGCCCGGAATCCTTTGGAGAGAGGGTGCTTTTTTACATGAAGCGCTTCAATAAAGTTACGCCGGAGGGCACGAAGGACATCCTGTTTGAGGAGTGCCTTGCGCGGCGGGAGGTCAGCCGCAGGCTCGCGCAGGTGTTCCAGATGCGCGGCTACAACGAGGTCATCACGCCCGGCATCGAATACTACGACGTGTTCGACGCTGCGGATGCGGCGATCCCGCAGTACGAGATGTACAAGTCGACCGACAACAAGGGCCGCCTGATCGTTTTCCGGCCCGACCTCACGCTGCCGATCGCCCGCCTTACGGCGACGCGGCTGCAGTCGATGGAAAAGCCAGTCCGCCTCTACTACAACCAGCCGGTGTACCGCAACCGCAAGGACCTTTCCGGCCGCAGCGACGAATCGATGCAGGCGGGCATCGAGCTGCTCGGCGCCGCCGGGCTGCGGGCCGACATCGAGGTGATCGCCGCGGCGGTCGACGCGCTTTCGGCCTGTACGGAGCGCTTCCGGTTCGAGATCGGAAACGCGCGGTTTTTCCGCCTGCTGGCCGACGAGCTTCCGGTTTCCGACGACCGCCGGGAGGACATCCGCATGACGATCGAGTCGAAGAATTACGCGGCGCTCGGCGACATGCTCGACGGGCTTGAACCGTCGCTGTACACCGAGGCGATCCGCAAGCTGCCCCGCCTGTTTGGCGGCGCGGAGGTCTTTGCGGAGGCGGAGCGCTTCTGCGTCGGGCATCCGGCGCTTTCCGAGACCTTGAGCTACACGCGCACGCTGTACGGCGCGCTCGCGGCGCTCGGGCTCGGCGACCGCCTGATGGTCGACTTCGGCCTCGTCCAGCGCAACGACTACTACACCGGCGTGGTGTTCAGCGCCTATGCCGAGCATTACGGCGACGCGATCCTGATGGGCGGCCGCTACGACAACCTCCTGCAGCAGTTCGACGCGCCGATGCCCGCCATCGGCTTTGCGGCGGATGTGGACGCCCTCGCCGCGTGCCTTGCGGAGAGCGCTGCAGTGCCGGTGCCCGACGTGCTCGTGCACGCGCACCCGGGCGCGGAGGCGCGCGCGCAGTTGTGCATCCGCGCGCTGACGGCCGAGGGCAGGCGCTGCGAAAGCTCCGTGTTTGAGACGGCGCAGGCGGCGCGGGAATACGCCGCGCGCCGCGGCATCCCCGAGGTTGTCGAGATCGGATTGGAGGAGAACGCATGAAACCGCTGAGAATTGCCCTGACGAAGGGCCGTCTGGAAAAAGACACGGTCGCCGCCTTTGAGCGGATCGGCCTCGACTGCACGCAGGTGCGCGAGAAGGGCCGCCGGC
>USBH01000156.1 GCA_900552925.1 uncultured Oscillospiraceae bacterium | reverse complement strand
GTAACAAATTCGGAGAAATAAAAAAATCCGGAGAAAATCTTCTTCGGATTTTGGGTTTCCTCTGTATTTTTTCAGTGTGCTGGAGCCCCCTGCGGCGTACGCCGTACAGAGACATTCCCCGCGGCAACCGCTCAACGGCGCACACTGGAAGGCGCATGCTGCCCGCCCGCGCACGCGAGCTGCTTGACCATGACGGCCGCCTCCGCGCTGCAGCCGTCCCACGCCAGCTTCGCGCGGCCGGTCCGGACAAAGCCCTGCTTCTCCCAGAACGGCGCGGCGCTGCCGGGGTAGCCCTCCACCACGTCGATGCGTACCGACGACGCACCCTGCCGGCGCACGGTCTCCTCCAGACAGCCGTAGCAGGCCGTCCCAAAGCCCTTGCCGCGAAGGGCTGCATCCAGCATCAGAAGCGAAAGGTAAACGCACGCCCCCGGCCTGTAGTCGAGAACGCCGACGCACCGGCCGCTTTCCCGCTCCACAAGCACGCAGGAGAGGAAGCCGACGCGCCGCATCTCCTCCATTTCCCGCGCAATAAAATGCCGGTCAACCCGTTCCCTGCCGAGATGATGCAGGAGGAATTCCGTGTTTGAATTGTAGATTTCCGTAATCCGCTGCACGTCCTGCGGCAAAGCCCGCCATATTTCAAACTGCGCCATGCGGCTCCCCTCCTGAAATAAACGTCAAACGCCTTCCGCATGCGCCGTATAATTCGCCATCATCACACGGCGATGCGCATCATCCACGCACCAGCTATGTATCCCTGTATTTCCGGTTTCAAAAAGATATCGCTGTCTATCGGCAGGCGCAGGAAAGAACGATAAAGCTGGTTGATCACGCCGCCATGGGTAACAATAGCGGCTGTATCCTCCGCTGCGGTCTGCGAAATGATTCTCGAGAGGATGTAGTCTGCCCGAAACCGAAACTCCAGTGCGGATTCCTGTCCATAAACGGAATCGTGCACGGGCAAAGCGCTGACCATCGGATATTTTTCATCCGCGACGCGCCGCTCCAATCCGGCAATCAAGCCGTTGTTAAACTCCATCAGCTTCTCCTCGACGACCAAGGGGGCAGCCGTTGCCTCCGCCAAATGCACAGCCGTCTGAAACGCTCTCTTCAGGGGACTGCAATAAACCGCGGAAACGTCAAAGTTTTTCTTTACAAATACCGACATGGCTTCTGCCTGCCTATGCCCGCGTTCCGTCAAGGGAAAATCCGCACGTCCCTCGTATACATCGAGCAGATCCGCTTCGGATTCCCCGTGCCTGATAACCAGTAATTTCATCGCGCTCACCGCTCCCCAGAAGATATAAAAAATGAACACCAATCGTGATACACAATGTATCCGAATTGGTGTTCATCTATGGTCGAGGTGAGAGGATTTGAACCTCCGGCCTCTACGTCCCGAACGTAGCGCTCTACCAAACTGAGCCACACCTCGATAACACAGCTCCGAATCTTCGGAGCTGTCTGGCAGCGGTACCAGGATTTGAACCCAGACGAACAGAGTCAGAGTCTGCTGTGCTACCATTACACAATACCGCTATCTGTCGTGTTGTTCCGGCGTTTTCCGGACAACGTAGACTATTATAGCAGATTTTTCCCAGAAGTCAATCCCTTTTGCAAAAAAATTTTAAAAATTTGTTTTCTGCCGGTTAAGCGGGGTTTCAGGCCGCAGACCGTGATTTCTCCGCCCCCCGCGCGCGGCTCAAGTCGCCGCTTCTTCCGCGGAAACGGGACGCGCAAGGAAGACCTCCTCGCAACTGGGCTCCAGAACATGCAGCACGCTGCGCGCATCCTCCATGTTCTCAAAAACGCCGAACACGGCCGAGCCGCTTCCGGTCATCAGCGCGTTCAGCGCGCCGCCGCGGCACATCGCGAGCTTGAGCGCCTGCACCTGCTGGTGCTGCATCGCATCGTCGAACCGGTTGCCCATGCACCGCGCCACCGCCTGCAGGTCGCGCCGCTCCAGCGCGCGCACCATGCGCTCGGTATACCGCACGCCGTCGTCCGGCACGCGGTCCACGAGCGTATACGCCTCCGGCGTGCTGACGCGCAGGCTCGGCTTCGCGATCAGCAGCGTGCAGGCTTCGAGCGGCGCAAGCGGCACCATCATCTCGCCGATGCCCCCGCAGCGCCGCGTACCGTTCTGGATGCAGAAAGGCACGTCCGCCCCGATGCGCATGCCGAGGTACAGCAGCTCCGCCGTATTGAGCGGCTCCCTGCCCAGAACCTCCGCGCAGAGCCGGTTCATTGCGCGCAGCACGGCGGCTGCATCCGCGCTGCCGCCGCCCAGGCCGGCTTCGTCCGGGATGTGCTTCTCGATATGGATCTCCGCGCCGAACGGCAGGCCGGTCACATCGAGGAACAGCTGGGCCGCCTTGAACGCCGTGTTGCGGCCGTCCTCCGGGATGTGCGGCTTCGAGCACGTCAGGCGGATCTGGCCGGAATCGTTCAGCGCCACGCGGACCCGGTCGCACAGCGAAACGGACTGCATCACCATGTCGACGGTGTGGTAGCCGTCCTCCCGCCTGCCGACGATGTCCAGAGAAAGATTGACTTTTGCATATGCGTTGATTTCGATAACTTGCAAAGCGATTCCCCTCTCTACAGATTAAAAATCGAAAAACGCCGGATATCGATCACATGCTTCGGGCACATTTCGTGACAGCAGAAGCACCGGATACATTTTGAATAGTCGATCTGCGCCTTCCCGCTGCGGACCGCGATCGTATGCTGCGGGCAGCTTTCGGCGCACTTGCCGCAGCCGACGCAGCTTTTCCTGCGGATGCGCGGGTAGGGCGTCGCGATCTTCTTGGCCAGCGGCCGGAACGCCTTCGGCACACGCGCGAGGAAGTCCACGTCGCTCGAACGCGCGCGCTTGAAATCCGGCACGCGCACACTGTCGAGCGGGTCGCCGAGCACCTCGAGCGGCGCGTCGGCGCAGAGGCCGCGCGCCCGCGCGTTTTGCAGCGTCAGGATCTCCTCGGGCCGCATGCCGATCACCGCCGCGCCGGCAAGGTCCGCCGCGTACGGGCTTTCCGCGCCGATCAGCGCGCCGACAAACCGCTTCTGCCCGCCGGTCGGCCCGTCGCCCTCCATCGCCTCGATGCCGTCGATCAGGGAAAAATCGGCCCCGATATAGTCGCACAGGTCGACGAACATTTCGGCAAACGGCTCCTTTTCCGGATACCGGCAGTGCAGCTCGGGCTTCATCAGCCCCGGCACCGTGCCGAACAGGTTCTTGACCGCGCCCGAATAGCCCATCATGCCGTGCGTTTTGAGCTTCGCGATGTTGACGACGAGCGACCCCCGCGGCTGGACGAACGGTTCGAGCACGGAGAGCGCGCCGCAGCGCACGCCCCGCGGCAGCTCGACCGGCTGCGCGCGGCACGCCGTATATAAGGAAAAGCCGTACTGCTCCGCCGCGGCCGTGTAGCCGCAGCCGCGGAACACGCTTTTCATCACCGCCGTGTTGTACACGCCGCCGCCCGATTCCGCCACGAGCACCTCGGCCCCGCGCTTTTTCAGGCAGAGCGCGACCGCCGCGACAAGGTTCGGGTGCGTGATGATCGCCTCCTCCGGCGCGGATTTCATGACGAGGTTCGGCTTGACGACCACCTGCCGGGTTGCCCGCAGCTTTTCGTAAAAGCCAAAGGCGGAGAAGATGCGGTCCACCGCGCTCTCCAGCGCCGCCACATCGTAATCCGCCTGCCGGACCAGGTACGCGCGGTTCATCCCTTCAGTTCCTGCAGGAACGCCGCCATGCGGTCGAGCGCCTCGGCCAGGTGCTTGAGCGAATACGCGTAGGAAATGCGGACGTGTCCCTCGCCGCACGCGCCGAACGCCGAGCCGGGCACGACGGCGACGCGCTTGTCGTAGATCAGCCGCTCGCAGAATTCGTCCGACGTCATGCCGGTCGAGCGGATCGACGGGAACACATAGAACGCGCCCTCGGGCTCAAAGCAGGTCAGGCCGAGCCGGTTCAGGCCGTCCACCACCAGCCGCCGGCGCATGTCGTATTCGTCGCGCATCTCTTCGATGTCGTCGTCGCCGTTGCGCAGCGCCTCGATCGCCGCGTACTGCGACGTCGTCGGCGCGCTCATGATCGCGTACTGGTGCAGCTTCGTCATCGGGGCGATCAGCTCCTTCGGGCCGACCGCATACCCCATGCGCCAGCCGGTCATCGAGTACGTCTTCGAAAAGCCGTTGATGACGACCGTGCGCTCCTGCATGCCGTCGATCGCGGCGATCGAAACGTGCGGCGTGCCGCCGTAGGTCAGCTCGCTGTAGATCTCATCGGACAGGACGATCAGGTCGTGCTTCTTCACGACCTGCGCGATCGCCTCCAGATCCGCGCGGCGCATGACGGCGCCGGTCGGGTTGTTCGGGTACGGGAAAATGAGGACCTTCGTCTTTTCCGTGATCGCGCTTTCCAGCTCCTCGGCCGTCAGGCGGAATTCGTTTCCCACCTTGGTGCTGATCGAAACCGGCACGCCGCCGGCCATGCGCGTCAGCGGGTCGTAGCAGACGAAGCTGTCTCTTATACACATCTCCGAGCCCACGAGAC
>USBH01000155.1 GCA_900552925.1 uncultured Oscillospiraceae bacterium | reverse complement strand
GAGATTAGCTGCAGTCTCGTGGGCTCGGAGATGTGTATAAGAGACAGGCCTCGTCTTTATTGAAACGGCAATCATTTACGCGCTGCTCGTTGTCATCCTGATTATCTTCGTCCTGTAAAGGCAGGTGGAAACTGTGCCATTGAATATTGATTGGCAGCAGATTCTGCTGCACGCATTGAACTTTGTGATTCTGGTCGGCGGCCTGTACTTCCTGCTTTTCAACCCGGTCAAGAAATTCATGGCCAAGCGCGAGGAATACTGCCGCGGCATGGAGGAAAAGGCGGAACAGACGCTCAGAGAAGCGGAGCAGCTGAAGGCGGACTACGCGAGCCAGCTGGAAACGGCCGACGCGGAAATCGACCGCAGAAGAGCGGAAGCGCAGCGCGCGCTGGACGCTTCGGTGGAGCAGCAGCTTTCCGACGCGAAAGCGCAGGCGGCGGAGATCGTTCAGGACGCCTACAAGGCGGCCGACCGCACCCGTGCGAAAATTCTTGCTGATACCCAGAAGGAACTGACGGAGCTCGCGGTGGAAGCCGCCAAGAAGCTGGTTTACCAGAACGAGGGCGACGTCTTCGACAGCTTCCTCGACCAGGCGGAGGGAGGAGAGTCGAATGAGTAATCCCAACCAGATGGATCGCCAGGCGATTCTCTACAGCGACGTTCAGCCTACGCCGGAACAGGAAAAGCGCTTTGCCGATTTTCTCCGCCGCAAGTACGGCGAAGAAGTGCCGGTCCGCTGGGAGAAGGACCCCAAGCTGCACGGCGGCTTCCGGCTGCAGGTGGACTTCCACATGCAGGTCGGCTCGGACATCTACGACTGGAGCCTTGAAGGGCGCCTGCGCCAGCTCAAGGATCACCTTTCGAGACTGAGCACCAAAACCGGCTCGGTCATCCCGCTGATGCAGGAGGCCGTCGAGAACTGGACGCCGGAGGCGCTGGCCGAAGAGACCGGCGTCGTGCTGACGGTGGGCGACGAGATCGCCGTTGTCAGCGGTCTCGAGCACGTGGCGTACGGCGAGATCCTGCTGTTTGACTCCGGCGTGCGCGGCATGGTGCAGGACCTTAAGCGCGATGAGATCGGCTGCGTCCTGTTCGGCGACAGCGCGCTGATCTCCGAGGGCAGCATCGTGCGCCGCACCGGCCGCACGGCCGGCATCCCGGTGGGCGAGGGCTTCCTCGGGCGCGTCGTCGACGCGCTCGGCACCCCGGTCGACGGCGGCCCGGAAATCCACTCCGAGGATTACCGCCCGATCGAAATGCCGGCCCCGGGCATCATCGACCGCCAGCCGGTCGACACCCCGATGGAGACCGGCCTGATCGCGATCGACTCGATGTTCCCGATCGGCCGCGGCCAGCGTGAGCTGATCATCGGCGACCGACAGACCGGCAAGACGGCCGTCGCGCTCGACACGATCCTGAATCAGAAGGGCAAGGACGTCGTCTGCATCTACGTGGCCATCGGGCAGAAGTCCAGCTCGGTTGCGAAGCTGGTCGAAACGCTCCGGCGGCGCGGCGCGATGGAGTACACCATCGTCGTCAACGCGCCGGCGTCCGCATCGGCTTCCCTGCAGTATATTGCGCCGTATGCGGGCTGCGCGCTCGGCGAATACTTCATGTATGAGGGCCGCGACGTCCTGATCGTTTACGACGACCTTTCGAAGCACGCCATTGCGTACCGCGCGCTGAGCCTGCTTCTCGAGCGTTCCCCGGGCCGCGAGGCGTTTCCGGGCGACGTTTTCTACCTGCACTCCCGCCTGCTCGAGCGCTCCGCGCACCTCTCCGAGGAAAAGGGCGGCGGCAGCATGACGGCTCTGCCGATCGTCGAGACCCAGGCGGGCGACGTTTCCGCTTACATCCCGACGAACATCATCTCGATCACCGACGGCCAGATCTTCCTCGAGAGCGACCTGTTCTTCTCCGGCCAGCGTCCGGCGGTCAACGTCGGCCTTTCGGTTTCCCGTGTCGGCGGCGCCGCGCAGACGAAGGCGATGAAGAAGGCGGCGGGCACGCTGCGCCTCGACCTCGCGCAGTACCGTGAGATGGAGGTCTTCACGCAGTTCTCGAGCGACCTCGACGAAATGACGAAGCGCCAGCTCGCCTATGGCCAGAGCCTGATGCGCCTGCTGCGCCAGGCGCAGTACCAGCCGATGAGCCAGCACGAGCAGGTCATCACGCTGATCGCCGCGCAGGAGCACATCATGCAGGAGGTTCCGCTCGCGCAGGTCAACGCCTTCCAGAAGGCGCTCGTCGCTTCGGCGGAGCAGAAGGAGCCGGATCTCTGCGCGCGCATCGACCGCACCGGCCAGCTCTCCGACGAGGACCGCAAGGAGATCCAGCATTTTTCAAAGGCTTTTCTCACCGAGTATCAGGAAAGCCATAAGGAGCAGTGAGCGCTATGGCCGGTACAAAGGAAATCAAAAACCGGATCGAAAGCGTAAAGGATACAAAGAAGATCACCAACGCGATGTACCTGATCGCCTCCACAAAGCTGCGCAAGGCGAAAAGCGGGCTTGAGAGCACGCGCCCGTACTTCGAAGCGCTGCAGGGCGAGATCAAGCGCATCTTCCGCACGGCGAGCGACGTGGACAGCCGGTACTTCTACCCGCCCGAGGGCGCGCCGCCGCTCAACGGCACGTACGGCTGCCTCGTCATCACGGCGGACAAGGGCCTCGCGGGCGCGTATAACCAGAACGTCATCAAAGAGGCGCAGCGTATGCTGCACGACCACCCGGACACGAAGCTGTTCGTCGTCGGCGAATACGGGCGGCACTTCTTCGCCCAGCACAACATCCCGATCGAGCGCAGCTTCCTCTACACGGCGCAGAACCCGACGATGGACCGCGCGCGCGAAATCTGCGCGATCCTGCTCGACGGCTTTGACCGCGGCGAGCTGGAGAAGATCTTCGTTATCTATACGGACATGGAAAACAGCCTGACCTCCTCGGCGCACTGCACGCGCCTTCTGCCGTTCCACCGCGCTAGCTTTGTGACGACGACGGTGGAAAAGGCCGTCACGGAGCCGTTCGAGTTCCTGCCGTCCATCGAGGCCGTGCTGGACAACATCATGGAAAGCTACATTTCCGGCTTTATTTACAGCGCGCTGATCGACAGCTTCTGCAGCGAGCAGAACGCCCGCATGACGGCGATGGACGCCGCGAACCGGAACGCGGAAAAGCTCCTCGGCGAGCTTTCCCTGCAGTACAACCGCGTGCGGCAGGCCGCCATCACGCAGGAGATCACGGAGGTCTCCGCGGGCGCGAAGGCGCAGCGCAGAAAACACAGGAAGGAAGCGTGAGCATTTTGAATACAGGAAGAATCGTACAGATCTCCGGCCCGGTCATCGACGTGGAGTTCGAGGCCGGCGACCTGCCGAAGATCAGAGAAGCGCTCACCGTGGAAAACGAGGGTAAGCAGTACGTGATGGAGGTCGCGCAGCACGTCGGCGACAACACCGTGCGCTGCATCATGCTCGCCGGCAGCGAGGGCCTTTCCCGCGGCATGCCGGTTCTGGCAGCGGGCAGAACGATCGAGGTGCCCGTCGGCGAGACGACGCTCGGGCGCATGTTCAACGTCCTCGGCGAGCCGATCGACGGCGGCGACCCGATCCCCGCAGAGGCGGAGCGCCGCAGCATTTACCGCGACCCGCCCTCGTTCGATGAGCAGAGCCCGGCCGTCGAGATCCTCGAGACGGGCATCAAGGTCATCGACCTGCTCGAGCCGTATCCGAAGGGCGGCAAAATCGGCCTGTTCGGCGGCGCGGGCGTCGGCAAGACGGTCCTGATCCAGGAGCTGATCCACAACGTCGCGATGGAGCACGGCGGCTACTCCGTGTTCACCGGCGTCGGCGAGCGCAGCCGTGAGGGCAACGACCTCTGGCACGAGATGCGCGAGAGCGGCGTCGGCAACAAGACCGCGCTCGTCTTCGGCCAGATGAACGAATCGCCCGGCGTGCGTATGCGCGTCGCGCTTTCGGGCCTGACGATGGCGGAGCACTTCCGCGACCGCGAGCACAAGGACGTGCTCCTGTTCATCGACAATATTTTCCGCTTCGTGCAGGCGGGCAGCGAGGTTTCCACGCTGCTCGGCAGAATGCCCTCGGCGGTCGGCTACCAGCCGACGCTGGCCAACGAGATGGGCGAGCTGCAGGAGCGCATCACCTCGACGAAGGAGGGCTCCGTCACCTCGGTGCAGGCGGTCTACGTTCCGGCCGACGACCTGACGGACCCGGCGACCGCGACGACCTTCGCCCACCTCGACGCGACGACGGTTCTGAGCCGTAAGATCGCCGAGCAGGGCATCTACCCGGCCGTCGATCCGCTCGAGTCCTCGTCCCGTATCCTCGAGGCGGACATCGTCGGCGAGGAGCACTACCGCATCGCGCGCAAGGTGCAGGAGACGCTGCAGAAGTACAGCGAGCTGCAGGACATCATCGCCATCCTCGGCATGGACGAGCTCTCCGAGGAGCAGAAGCTCGTCGTGAACCGCGCCCGCAAGATCCAGAAGTACCTGGGCCAGCCGTTCCATGTGGCCGAGGTCTTCACCGGCAACCCCGGCAAGCTGTCTCTTATACAC
>USBH01000154.1 GCA_900552925.1 uncultured Oscillospiraceae bacterium | reverse complement strand
ACGAGATTAGCTGCAGTCTCGTGGGCTCGGAGATGTGTATAAGAGACAGCTCACCCGCCTTTTCAAAATCGTACGCCGGGTTGATGCTGAACATCAGCATATCCAGAAAACCGGCGTCCAGCGCCATGCGCACCACCTCCGGCGTGTGCGAGGACATGCCGATATGGTGCACGACGCCCGCCTTTTTCAGCTGCAGGATGTAGTCCAGCGCGCCGCCCTGCATCGCGTGCTTCAGGTCCTCCGCCTCATCGAGGCAGTGCAGGAAGCCGAAGTCTATGTAGTCGGTCTTCAGGGCGTTGAGCTGCCAGTCTACCGAGCGCTTGATCGTCTCCAGATCCGTCGTCCAGCCGTATTTTCCGCTCGAATAGTCGGCGCCGAAATGGATCTGGAAGTAGATGTTCTTCCGCTGCCCGGCCATCGCGCGGCCGAAAGCCGGGAACGGCGCCGCGTCGGCGGACGCCATATCGAAATAGTTGATCCCGTTTTCGAGCGCCATCGTCATCGCGGCTTCGATCTCTTTCTCCCCGGTCATGCCGATGCCGCTCGTGCCGAAGCCCAGCACGCTGATCCGTTCGCTGCCGTGCGGCAGACTGCGGTACTCCATGGTGAAATCCTCCTGTCGTGTTCATTGTCTCCGAAACTGCGGCGGAAACCGCCGCCCGCGCGTTTTACGCGCCCAGCTTCCGGGCAAAGTCGGCCATCGCCTCGGAAATGCGGATCTGCTGCGGGCAGACCGCTTCGCAGCTGCGGCAGCCGATGCAGCTGTTCGGGCGCTTATCCTCCGGCACGGCGGACAGCGCCATCGGCGCGATAAAGCCGCCGTCGGTAAAGCAGTGCTCGTTGTACAGCGCCAGCAGGTTCGGGATGTCGAGCCCCTGCGGACAGTGGCTGACGCAGTAGTGGCACGCCGTGCACGGCAGCGCAATCTTTCCGACCATCGCGTCCGCAATATTCAAAAGCGTCTGCATCTCGTTCTCGTTGAGCGGCTGCTCCGTCTCATACGTACGGATATTCGCCTGCATCTGCTCCATGTTCGACATGCCCGACAGCGTGACGGTCACGGCGGGGATGCTCTGCAGGAAGCGGAACGCCCAAGCCGGGATTCCCTCCTGCGGGCGCAGCGCCTGCAGCTTCTCCTCGTCCGCCGGCGCGAGCGATGCCAGCCTGCCGCCCCGCAGCGGCTCCATGACCCAGACCGGGATGTTGTATTCCTGCAGCAGCTCGACCTTTTCCTTCGCGCCCTGGAACTTCCAGTCGAGGTAGTTGAGCTGGATCTGGCAGAACTCCATCTCGCTGCCGTAGGCCTCGAGGAAGCGCTTCATCACCGCGTAGCTGCCGTGCGCGGAAAAGCCGAGGTGCCGGATGCGACCGGCCTTCTTCTGCGCCGTGAGGTAGTCGAAAATGCCGTACTTCGGGTCGAGGTACGCGTCGATGTTCATCTCGCAGACGTTGTGGAACAGGTAAAAGTCAAAGTATTCGACGCCGCATTTTTCCAGCTGCTTTTCAAAGATCGACTCCACCTTGTCCATATTCGAGAGGTCGTAGCCGGGGAACTTGTCGGCGAGAAAATAGCTTTCGCGCGGGTACCTGGCCAGCGCCCGGCCCATCACAAGCTCCGAATTGCCGTTGTGGTAGCCCCATGCGGTGTCGTAGTAGTTGACGCCGTGCGCCATCGCATAGTCCACCATCGCTGCGGCCGCCGCCTCGTCGATGCGGGCGTCGTCGCCGTCCACGACCGGCAAACGCATCGCGCCCATGCCGAGCGCCGACAGCTTTTCTCCCTGAAACTCTCTGTAAATCATTGCACCTTACTCCCTTTCTTCAATCGTCAAAATTCAAAGAATTTTTGCCCGGCGCTTTGCGCGCACCGGTAAAGAGGCATCGCTCATTGTCCCTTCTCTTCCTCCGTCAGCGGGCGAAGCACCCGGGCCGGCACGCCGCCCGCCACCGTATAGGCCGGCACATCCTTCGTCACGACGGCGCCCGCCGCAACGACCGCGCCGTCGCCGACCGTGACGCCGGGCAGGATCGTCACATTCGAACCGATCCACGCGTTTTTCCCGATGCGGATCGGCCCGGGGATCAGGTCCTGCCGGTCGCGCACGGCGAGGCTGTGGTTCAGCGTGGCCAGCACGACGTTGTGCCCGATCAGCGCGCCGTCGCCGATCACGATGCCGCCCTGATCCTGAAATTTGCACCCGCTGTTGATGAAGACGTTTTTCCCGACCGCGATGTTCTTGCCGCAGTCCGTGTGAAACGGCGGGAACAGCGTGAACGTGTCGTCCACCGGCCTGCCGGTCAGCGCCGAAAAAATGCGCCGCACTTCCTCCGGCGTATGGTAAGCGCCGTTCAGCTCCGCCGTCCGCTGCAGGGCCTCCTGCGAGAGCGCGCACATGCACAGGTGTGCTTCCGAGCCGCCCTTGATGGTTTTTCCGCTGTTCATATGGTCCAAAAATGCCTGCAAATCCATGGCAATCCACCTTTCTAGTCGGTTCTCTGCGGAAATGCGCCGCGCCCGGTACCGCCCGACTGCGCGCCGCGCCCGCCTGTAAACAGTATACCCCGCCGCCGGTCAAATCGCAAATACCTATCGGTTATGATAAACGATAACCGAAACGAATGATTGCGGTATACTTATGCGCCACACGCGGGCAGCCGCCTGTCTTTTTTCCCGCGCGCAAAACGGCCATTGATTTTTGCACGGCGTCATGGTATGCTGGTTTCAAGGAGGAAAAAGCCATGGAACTGCGCGTTTTACAATACTTTCTGGCGGTGGCCAGAGAGCAGAGCATCTCCGCTGCGGCCGAGTCCCTGCACCTGACGCAGCCGACGCTTTCCACCCAGCTCCGCGCCATGGAGGAGGAGCTCGGCAAACAGCTTCTGATCCGCGGCACAAAGGGCTCCCGCCGCGTGCTGCTCACGGAGGAGGGCATGATCCTGCGCAAGCGCGCCGAGGAGATCCTCGCGCTGGTCCAGCGGACCGAGGAGGAGATCATGCACGACGACGAGGCCGTTGTCGGCGACGTGTACATCGGCGCCGGCGAGACGGACATTGTCCGCCTGCTCGCCCGCGCCGCACGGGAAATCCAGAAGCAGCACCCGAATATCCGCTATCACATTTCGAGCGGCAATGCGGAGCACGTGCTCGAGCAGCTCGACAAGGGGCTGATCGACTTCGGGCTCCTGTTCGGCCGGACCGACACGCAGAAGTACGAAGCGCTCCCGCTGCCCGGCAAGGACACGTGGGGCGTGCTGATGCGGCGCGACGTGCCGCTTGCCGAAAAGGCATCCGTCGCGCCCGGGGATCTGCTGGAAAAGCCGCTGATCCTCACCGATCAGCCGGACGACGCGCAGCTTCTGACCCGCTGGCTCAGCCCGGCGGGCGGCGCGCCGCATGTCGTCGCCACCTACAACCTGGTCTACAACGCTTCGCTGCTGGTGGACGAAGGCCTCGGCTACGCGCTCTGTCTGGACAGGCTGATCAACACGGACGGGAGCCGCCTGTGCTTCCGCCCGCTCTCCCCGCCGCTCGAATCCGCCGCAAGCCTCGTCTGGAAAAAGTACCCGGCATTTTCCAAGGCCGCCCGCACTTTCCTGAGCTGCCTGCGCGGCCTGCTCTGAGCGCCCGCAGCGCCGCTGTTCAGCACCGCGCCGCAATGGGGCCGCAGGGTATTTATCCCCGCTTTTCCCATGCCCCGACGCCGCGCTGGCTGCACGGCCTTCTGCCGAACGGGTAGGCAAAGCAGAAAACGCTTTTCAGGATCTCGGAAAGGAGATCCTGTTTTTTTGCAGCAAAAAGGCGCACGGTCTGCACCGTGCGCCCCGGTTATTCGGGAAAAGCCGCGTTTTCCGCCGGCTTTGTCTTATCCAAGTTGAAAACGATGACGGCTTCGCGGATCTTCGGATCGCCGAACGCATACATGCCCTTGCCTTCGTCGTTCAAAAGCTCGTGCCGCACGCGGCGGTTGCGCGTCAGCGGCTTGTCCGTAATCAGGTCAATGCCGTCGATTTTGTACGGCCGACAGCGGTAATACGGGTCGAAAAGATACACATAGCGGCTGTCGCAGCCGGTAATCAGCACATAATGCCACACGTCGTACATCACCCGCGCCACCACAACACCGCCGCGTTTCAGGCCGTCCACAATTTTGCTGTTGTGTCCGATGAACACGTCACTGCCCGAGATATACTCGCAGTGCACGGGGAACTGTTTGACGCGGCCGAAATGGTTCAGCCAGCTTGTCATAAACATCATCGCCATCTGTGACGTCCCGTTCTTGCCGTATTCCCCACGTTCGTTGTACGCATCGAGCGAGTACATCATGATGTACTTCACGACGTCCGGCGGGATGACCTCCCGGTCGAACAGACAGCTCAGCGCGTTCATCATCGTGGTTGGGCCGCAGTCATATTCGGTTTTCTGGTAAGCGAGTGGAATTTTCAACTTTCTACCTCCATGATTCAGATTGTGTCTGTTATTAAATGATAGATCAGCATAGCTGTCTTTTGCAGATCGTCGACGGTCGTGTACCTGTCTCTTATACACATCTCCGAGCCCACGAGACTGCAGCTAATCTCG
>USBH01000153.1 GCA_900552925.1 uncultured Oscillospiraceae bacterium | reverse complement strand
ATCCTGCGCGGCGTGCAGAGCTCGCCGCGCACGCTGCCGCCGTAGATCGGCACGCCGCGCAGGATGAACGCCGTCGCCGGGGCGGGCACGGGCAGAATGCCGTGCGCGCAACGCACCTGGCCGCTGCCGACGTGAACGGGGGAGACGACCACTTCGTCCGGCGCGAGCCGGTGCATCAGCAAACAGACGGCGGTCACATCGGCGACCGCGTCCAGCGTGCCAACCTCGTGGAAGTGGATCTCCGTAACGGGCACGCCGTGCGCGTGGCTTTCGGCCTCGGCGATCAGGCCGTATACGGCCATGACGTCGTCCTGCACGGTCTGCGGCAGGTGCAGGTGGCCGCGCACGATGTGCTCGATGTCGTGCAGCCCGCTGTGATGGTGGTGGCCGTGTTCAGGCGTGTGCTCATGGTCGTGCGCGTGTTCATGGTCGTGCGCGTGTTCGTGGTCGTGCGCGTGTTCGTGGTCGTGCGCGTGCTCATGATCATGCGTATGGCCGTGCTGGTGGTCGAAGCTCTCCTCCTCGGCGCCGTTGACCGTGACGGTCATATGCGTGCCGGTGATCCCGCACTTCACGGCGGGGTCGGCCTGAAAGCGCACGCCCGGAATGCCGAGGCCGTTGAGCTCATTGACAAACGCTTCCCGGTCGGGCAGAAGCTCCAGCAGCGCGGCGGCCAGCATGTCGCCGGCAGCGCCCATGCCGCAGTCGAGGTACAGGATTTTCATAGGCTCATTCCTTTCAGTTTCAGTTGCGGCGCGCGGTTCAGCCGTTTGCCGGCCGCGTGTCCATGTGGTTGATCATGCTGGCGAGGTAGCCGGCGCCGAAGCCGTTGTCGATGTTCACGACCGAGACGCCGCTCGCGCAGGAATTCAGCATCGAGAGCAGCGCCGAAACGCCGCCGAACGACGCGCCGTAGCCCACGCTGGTCGGCACGGCGATGACCGGGCAGTCCGCAAGGCCGCCGATCACGCTGGCGAGCGCGCCCTCCATGCCGGCGATCGCGACGATCACGCTGGCGGACATGATGGTTTCCTTATGCGCCAGAAGGCGGTGCAGGCCGGCGACGCCGACGTCGTACAGCCGCACGACCTCGTTGCCGAGCACCTCGGCGGTCAGCGCGGCCTCCTCGGAAACCGGGATGTCGCTCGTGCCGCCGGTGGCGACGACGATTTTGCCGATGCCGCTCTTTTCCGGCATCTCGCCGATGATGCCGACGCGCGCCGCCGCATGGTAGTGCAGGTCGTGCGCCTTCTGCACGGCCTCGGCGGCCTCCGCCGAAAGCCGCGTGATGAGGATCGTGTTCTGGCCGCTTCGCTTCATCGTCTCCGCGATGCCGATGATCTGCTCCGGCGTTTTGCCCGCGCCGTAGATCACCTCGGCCGCGCCCTGGCGCACCTTGCGGTGCAGATCCACCTTCGCGTAGCCGATGTCCTCGAACGGCTCGGTCTTGATGCGCAGCAGCGCGTCGTCCACATCCATTTCGCCGCGCTGCACAGCCTCCAATATCTGTTTGATTTCACTGTTCATTATCGCACCTCCAGGTCCAGCGCAACGGCGCTGTACGTTTTTTTGAGTTCAGAGAGGATCTCCGCCCGGCGCTCGAGCAGCCGCGGAAGCTGTTCCGCCGGAAGCTGCAGCCGCGCGGCGCCGTTAAAAAGGCGCACGCGGAAATCCGTAAAGCCGAGGGAGAAGAGGAAATCCTCGGCGCGCTCGGTGTTTTCGAGCTTTTCCGCGGTCAGCCGCTCGCCGGCGGGGACGCGCGTCGCAAGGCACGCGTAGGCGGGCTTGTCCCAGGTGAACAGCCCGGCCTCCCGCGAAAGCCGGCGGATCTCCGGCTTTGTCAGGCCGCATTCGCGCAGCGGCGAGCGCACCGAAAGTTCCCACAGCGCGCGCATGCCGGGCCGGTTGCCTGCGTCGTCGGAGGCGTTCGTGCCGTCGAGCAGCAGCGTGTAGCCGTCGGCGGCCGCCGCCGAGGCGATCGCCGAAAAGATGCGCCTCTTGCAGTGGTAGCAGCGGTCGGACGGGTTCGCCGCGACCGTCTCGTCGGCGAGGATGTCGACGTCGAGCACGCGCATGTCCGCCGAAAGCGTTTCGGCGAGGCGCCGCGCGTCGTCCAGCTCGAACTGCGGCTGGAAGGCGGACTTCACGTAGTACGCCCGCACGTCCGCGCCGCTCTGCAGGGCCGCGTAAAGCAGGTAGGCCGAATCGACGCCGCCGGAAAAGGCGATCGCCGCTTTTTGGTTTTCGTGAAAAAATTCCGTAAGGGTCATGGTATTATCCTTTCAGGCGCGTTCACGCCGGCGGGGTCAAAGGTTGCTGTGCCTGCTGCTGAGGCTCTTGCGCAGCGCGTTGGCGAGCTCGGTGACGCACAGCAGCGTCACGACGAGGAACGCGCCGGGAATCACGATGATCCACCATGCGCCGCTCATCATCGCGCGCTCGGCGAGCGAGAGCATGCTGCCCCACGAGATGATCTCGAGCGGCAGGCCGATGCCCATGAAGCTCAGCGTCGATTCCGCGACGATCGCGCTGCGGATGTTCATCACGGCCATAAAGAGGATCGACGGCAGAAAGCTCGGCGTCAGATGCGCGCCAAGGATGTGGAAAAAGCCGCCGCCCATGCATTTCGAGGCCGTGACGAAGTCGGCGCTGCGCAGCTGCCGCACCTCGGTGCGCACAACCTTCGCCATGCTCATCCAGCCGGTGACGCCGAGGACGAGCGAAAGGCTCAGCACGTTGGCTTCGCCGAGGATCGATTGCAAAAAGAGGACGAGGAGCAGGTTCGGCACGCTCAGAAGGATCTCGGTGCAGCGCATCAGCAGCGCGTCGAGCCAGGCGGGCGCCATGCCGCTCAGCGCGCCGAACAGGATCGCGAGTCCGGCGGAGATCGCCGCCGAGAGCAGGCCGATCAGGAGCGAGACGCGCCCGCCGTACCAGATCATCGAAAAGATGTCGCGGCCGAGCGAATCGGTGCCGAACGGGAATTCCCGGCTGGGCGGCGCGCTGTAGTGCTCGAGGTCCATGTAGGCCGGGTCCCTTGCCGTCAGCAGCCCGGCGAAAATGCAGCCGAGCAGAATCAGAAGCAGCAGCGCGGCGGCGAGAACCGGCCGCCTGCCGCGTGTTTTCGTTTTTTTCGGGGCCGGCGCAGCCGCAGCGGGCCGCATGCCGACGACCGTAAAGCGCGGGTCCGTCATGCTGCCGCCTCCGTTTCCGGGTCCCGCAGGCGCGGGTCGATGCGCTCGTTCACGATCTGCGCCGCGATGGAGCACAGGATCACGACGGCGCCCGAAAGCATGCAGACGAGCATCAGGAGGTTGTAGTCCTGATACCGCGCGCTCTCGTAGGCGAGCGTGCCGAGGCCGGGGTAGGAAAACACAGTCTCGACGATGTAGGTCCCGCCGAGTATGTGCGGCACCGAAATCGCCGCAAGGCTCAGAAAGGCGGGGAGTGCGTTGCGCAGGCAGTGCCGGAACAGCACCGTGCGGCGCGAGAGGCCCTTGGCGCGCGCGAGCAGCACGTAATCCGCGCGGACCTCCTCGAGCAGGCGGTTGCGGATCATATAAGCATAATACCACAAATGGCCGAGGACGACAACCGTCAGCGGCAGAATCAGGTGCCGCAGCCGGTCGCCGACGTCGCCGGCCTTTCCGGCCGTGTAGGCGCCGCTGCTCGGCAGCACGTGCAGGTAAACGGCGAAGATCAGAAGCAGCACGAGCGAGAGCCAGAACTCCGGGATGCAGCTTGAAAACGTGCCGAGTTTGCACAGGATGCGGTCGGGCAGGCGGTCTTCAAACCGCGCGCACAGCACGCCGAGCAGAAGCGCGAGCGAAAAGGTCAGCAGGAAGCCCGCGCCGCCGAGCAGCAGCGTGTTCCCGATGCGCCCGGCGACGACCTGCAGGGCGTCCTGCTTGTACTGGTAGGAGATGCCGAAATCGCCGTGCAGCGCGTTCTGCAGCCAGCGCACGTACTGCACCGGGATGGAATCGTCCAGCCCGAGCCGTTCCGTCGCCCAGGCGCGCTGCTCCGGGCTCATCGTCTCGGCGCGGTCGCCGTAAAAGGCGACGAGCGGGTCGCCCGGCGCGAGCCGGGAGATCCAGAACACGACGACCGAGAGCGCGAACACGCTGACGAGGAACAGCAGAAGTTTTTTGCCAAAATAGAGCAGCGTTTTTCTAAGGCGCATCGAATCCCTCCTCCGAAAGCACGAAATGGCCCGGCGCCGCCTCGCGCAAAGGCCCGTCCGGAAGCGGCGCGTCCCGGTACGGCGCGATCTTCCGCGCGCGCTCGAGTCTCGGGTCCGGGATAGGGATCGAATCGAGCAGCGCCTTCGTGTAGCTATGCAGCGGGTTCTGAAACAGCGCCTTTGTGGGCGCGACCTCGACGAGGCGGCCCCGGCAGAGCACGCCGACGCGGTCGCAGAGGAATTCCACCATCGCGAGGTCGTGCGCGATAAACAGCAGCGTGAAGCCGTTTTCGCGCTGCAGGGCGCGGAACAGGTTGACGATCTGCGCCTGAATCGAGACGTCCAGCGCGGCGACTGTCTCTTATACACATCTGACGCTGCCGACGAATTAGACGGTGTAGATC
>USBH01000152.1 GCA_900552925.1 uncultured Oscillospiraceae bacterium | reverse complement strand
CACCGTCTAATTCGTCGGCAGCGTCAGATGTGTATAAGAGACAGTCGCGGCGCGGCGCTGTGCGGCGATGGTCGGCAGCGCGGAGCGCGTGCTCGTCGAGGAGCGCAACGCGAAGAACGGACTGCTCTGCGGGCGCACCGAGAGCAGCATCATCGTGGAGTTCCCCGGCGAAGATGCGCTGATCGGCACGTTTCAGGATGTGCGCGTCACCGAAGCGCGCAACTGGATCCTGCGCGGCGAGCGGATCGGCTGACCCGGAGCGCACGGCTCCCGGAGCGCACGGCTCCCGGAGCGCACGGCTGCGGCCCTGCATCCCGGCGCAAAATGCAAACCGTAATTTAACTTTAGCATTACATTATATTATTTCAAAATAAGAAGGAGTTTTTAAAATGGATATCGTTGAACTTGCAAGAGACCTTGGCAAAAAGATTCAGGAGGACGAGCGCTTCATCGCGATGCGCGTCGCGAGCCAGCAGTGCGACGCAGACGAGGCGCTGCAGAACATGATCGGCGAGTTTAACCTCAAGCGCATGGCGATCAACAACGAAGCGCAGAAGGAAGACCGCAGCGAGGACCTCCTCCGCCAGTACAACAACGAGCTGCGCACGATCTATGCCGAGATCATGCAGAACCCGAACATGGCGGCCTACACGGAGGCGAAGAACGAGCTCGACGCGCTCGTGCAGCGCGTGACGACGGTCATCACGATGAGCGCCGACGGCGAGGACCCCGACACCTGCGACTGCGAATCCTGCGGCTGCAGCGGCAACTGCTCCTCCTGTGGCGGCGGCTGCCACTGAGTGTCGGAAAACGGATTAGAGATGGAGAGCTGGCATGGCTGATTATTCCCCGATGATGAAACAGTACTTCGAGGTGAAGGAAAAGTATCCGAATACGATCCTTTTCTTCCGCCTCGGAGACTTTTATGAGATGTTTTTCAACGATGCGAAGACCGTGTCGCGCGAGCTGGAGCTGACGCTCACCGGGCGCGACTGCGGTCAGGCGGAGCGCGCGCCGATGTGCGGCGTGCCGTTCCACAGCGCGGAGACGTATATTGCGCGCCTTGTGGCGAAGGGCTACAAGGTCGCGATCTGCGAGCAGATGGAAGACCCCGCGCTTGCAAAGGGCATCGTAAAGCGCAGCGTGATCCGCGTGATTACGCCGGGCACCGTCATGGAAAGCAGCATGCTCGACGAAGCGAAGAACAACTACATCGCCTCCATCTACTATTTCGGCGAGAACATCGGTATCTGCTTTGCGGACATTTCGACCGGCGAGCTCGACGCGACGACGCTGACGGCCGGCGACCCCGAAGCGCTTTCCCAGCTCGTGATCAACGAGCTGGCGCGCTTTTCGCCGCGCGAGATCCTCATCAATCCGGAATTCACGGATTTCGGGGACGTCGCGAAATTCATATCCGAAAAGCTCTCCGCCTCGCTGGAGTGCATGGATTTTGAGGTCTATGCGCCCGACGCGTGCACGGAGGCCGTCCGCGCGCAGTTTCACGCGGAGGTGCTCGAGCGCTCCGCGGTGCTTGAGCACCGGGAGATCGTCATGGCGCTCGGCGCGCTGCTCGACTATCTGAAGCGCACGCAGATCACCGGCCTCGAGCGCATGGAGGAGATCAACGTCTACTCCGAGGCGAAAACGATGCGCCTCGACCTCAACACGCGCCGGAATCTCGAGCTTCTGGAGACGATGCGCAGCAAGGAACGCCGCGGCTCGCTCCTGTGGGTGCTCGATAAGACGAAAACCGCAATGGGCAAGCGATTGATCCGCACATGGCTCGAGCAGCCGCTTTTAAGCCCGGCGAAAATCACGCTGCGGCAGAACGCCGTCGCGGAGCTTTTCGACAACCGCCCGCTGCTCGACGCGATCACTGAAAGCCTCACCGGCATTTTCGACCTCGAGCGCATCATGACGCGCGTTGTCTACGGCTCGGTAAACGGCAAGGACCTGCGCGCTCTGTGGTCGGCGCTGACACGCCTGCCGCAGCTCAAATCGCTCGCCGCCCAGTGCGAGGCGACGCAGCTCAAGGCGATCGAGCAGCAGATCGACCCGCTCGAGGACATCTGCGCGCTGATCGACAAGGCGATCGTCGAGGAGCCGCCGCACACGATCCGCGAGGGCGGCATTATCCGGGAGGGATACGACGATGCGCTCGACGCCGTGAAGAGCGACATGACGAACGGCAAGCAGCTGATTGCCGAGCTGGAGGCGCGGGAGCGCGCGGCGACCGGCATCCCGAAGCTGCGCGTCGGCTTCAACCGCGTTTTCGGCTATTACCTTGAGGTCTCGAACGCCTTCAAGGACAAAACGCCGGAGCATTACATCCGCAAGCAGACGCTTGCAAACGGCGAGCGCTACATCACGCAGGAGCTGAAGGAGCTCGAGAACCGCATCCTCGGCGCGCACGACAAGTCGATCGCGATGGAATCAAAGCTGTTCGAGGACGTGCGGCGCACGGTCGCCGACCAGCTCACGCGCATTCAGGAGACGGCGAAGGCGGTCGCGCAGCTCGACGTGCTCGCGTCGTTTGCGGCCGTTTCGATCAAAAACGACTATACGCGCCCGACGATCACAATGAACGGGCGCATCTATCTCAAGGACAGCCGCCATCCGGTCGTCGAGCTGCTGCTCGGCGGCTCCACGCCCTTTGTGCCGAATGATCTGGACATGGACATGAACCAGAACCGCATTTCGATCATCACCGGCCCGAACATGGCGGGCAAGTCGACGTATATGCGGCAGGTGGCCGTCATCGTCATCATGGCGCAGATCGGCTGCTTTGTGCCGGCGGCTTCGGCGGAAATCGGCATCGTCGACGGCATCTACACGCGCGTCGGCGCCTCCGACGACCTCGCGGCGGGCCAGTCGACGTTCATGGTCGAGATGGCCGAGGTGGCGGACATCCTGAAAAACGCGACGAAGGACAGCCTTCTGATCCTCGACGAGATCGGCCGAGGCACCTCGACCTTTGACGGCATGAGCATCGCCCGCGCCGTGATCGAATACGTGCACGACAAAAAGCTGTGCGGAGCGAAGACGCTGTTTGCGACGCACTACCACGAGCTCACAGAGCTCGAGGATCTGCTGCCCGGCGTGCAGAATTTCAGCATCGCCGTAAAGAAGCGCGGCGACGAGATCACGTTCCTGCGCCGGATCGTGCGCGGCGGCGCGGACGACAGCTTCGGCATCGAGGTTGCAAAGCTCGCCGGCGTGCCGGACAAGGTGGTGCGGCGCGCCAAGCAGGTGCTGCAGAGCCTTGAGAGCGGGGAAGCCGTCACGGTGCCGAAGAACGCGGCGCCGGCAAAGCGCGAGGAACCCGTTCAGCTCACGATGCTGACGAAGGATACCGAGGTGCTCAACCGCCTCAAGTCGGTGGACGTTAACACGCTGACGCCGATCGAGTCGATGAATCTGCTCTTTGAGCTTGCAAATATGCTCAAGAACTGACGAAACCATTTATATTAAGATAGGATGAAGGAAAGGCAGGTGCAGAAAATGCCGAAAATCAATGTGCTCGACAAGCATGTCGCGGAGCTGATCGCGGCGGGCGAGGTCGTGGAGCGGCCCTCCTCGGTCATCAAGGAGCTCGTGGAAAACTCGATCGACGCCGGCGCTTCGATCGTCACCGTGGAGATCCGCCGCGGCGGCGTCACGTATATGCGCGTCACCGACAACGGCTGCGGCATCGACCGCGAGGACGTCGCGACGGCGTTTCTGCGCCACGCGACGAGCAAGGTGCACGACAAGGAAGACCTCGACGCGATCCTGACGCTCGGCTTCCGCGGCGAGGCGCTGGCCTCGATCTCCGCGGTTTCGCATGTCGACCTCATCACCAAAACGCCGGACAGCACGGTCGGCACACATTATTCCGCGAGCGGCGGCAGCGATGTCGCGGTCGAGGACGCCGGCTGCCCGAACGGCACGACGATCACCGTGCGGGACATTTTCTACAATGTGCCGGCCCGCATGAAGTTTTTAAAAAAGGATACGGCGGAGGGCAACGCCGTCGCCGGCCTGCTCGATAAAATCGCACTGTCGCACCCGGAAATCTCGTTCCGGCTGATCCGCGACGGCAAGGAGACGCTGCACACGCCGGGCGACGGCAAGCTCGCTTCCGCAATCTACGCGGTGTTCGGAAAGGAGTTTTCCTCCAATCTGCTCCCGGTCGATTACACGTTCGGCGGCATACGCGTGCACGGCTACGTTTCGTCGCCGCTCGGCAGCCGGCCGAACCGCAGCATGCAGAACTTTTTCATCAACGGCCGGTTTGTGCGCAGCCGCACGGCGGCCGTCGCGCTGGAGGAGGCGTACAAGGGCTCGATCATGGTCGGGAAATTCCCGGCCTGCGTCCTGCATCTCGAGCTGCCCTCCGAGGTCGTGGACGTCAACGTGCACCCGGCAAAGCTCGAGGTGCGCTTCGTCCACGAGCGCCCCGTGTTCGACGCGGTGTATCACGGCGTGAAATCGGCGGTTTCCGCCAGCCGGGATATGAAATCGATCGATCTCGCCGCACGCCAGAAGCCGCTCGCGCACCCCTATAAGCCGGACCACATGGAACAGCCGGTGCAGACGTACATTCCGGAGC
>USBH01000151.1 GCA_900552925.1 uncultured Oscillospiraceae bacterium | reverse complement strand
CGAGATTAGCTGCAGTCTCGTGGGCTCGGAGATGTGTATAAGAGACAGGGGACATCGCCGAGCAGATGGGCATGCACAAGAACTACGACTGCGTGCTCTGTGCCAGCCGGCGCACCGCGGAGATCTATGCGGAGGCCTTCGGCGTCACGAAAGACAAGCTGCGCGTGATCGGCGTGCCGCGCGTCGATGCGATCCTGAAAATGGACCGCTCGCGCTGCCGCCGCCGGTTCTATGCGGCGTATCCGGAGCTGCGCAGCCGCAAAACGGTGCTCTATGCGCCGACCTTCCGCGAGGGCACGATGCCCGACCTCGCCCCGATGCTGCGCGCAGCCGAGGCGGCGAACGTCAACCTGATCGTCCGGCTGCACCCGCTCGACCGCGAGCGGCTTAAAAAGCATCCGGAGGTGCCCGCGTTTCTCGAGTGTGAAAAGTTCGGCACCTTTACGCTGATGGCGGCGGCCGACGCCGTGGTCACGGATTATTCCGCGATCTCGATCGAGGCGAGCCTCATCAAAAAGCCCGTTTATTTCTACGTCTACGACCTCGAGGATTACGCGGCCTCGCGCGGGCTGAATTTCGACCCGCTCGCCGAGATGCCGCACTGCGCGTCGAAGGACTTCGGCGTGCTGCTCGAAAAGATCCTGCACGAGCCGTATGACTTTGAAAAGCTCGAAGCGTTCCGCGCGCAGTTTGTCGAGACGAATGACCGGCACAACGTGGACCGCATCGTGAACCTTGTGCTTCGATACATGAGTAAAGGAGTGACAGCCCATGCGCGCCGTGCTTGCGGCCCTTGTGCAGCGCTTGCCGATGCTGCGGATCGCTGCGCGGAGGAGTAGGGCTTTTCTGCGCCGCCTGCGCTTTCTGGCGCGTACGGGCATGCCCCATACAGAAGAAAAGACGGCGGTGTTCGCGGCGTACGGCGGGCGCAGCTATGCCTGCAGCCCGAAGGCGATCTACGAATACATGCGTTCGCAGCCCGCTTTCCGCGACTTTAAGCTGATCTGGCTGTTTCAGGAGCCGGAGCGGTACCGATTTCTCGAGGAAAACCCGCAGACGGCGGTTTACGCATACGGCTCGCCTGAGGCGGACCGCGCCGTGGCGCGCGCCAAATACTGGATCTTCAACTTCATGATCCCGGAGCAGTGGGTCCCGCGCAGCACGCAGGTCTATGTGCAGTGCTGGCACGGCACGCCGCTGAAAAAGCTCGGCCTCGACCTTGAGCATTCGGAGAACGCGATGAACAGCATCCGCGAGATCCACGAGCGCTACCGCGAAAACGCCGGGAAGCTCGACTACCTGCTTTCGCCGTCCCCGTTTGCAACGGCGGCGCTTTCCTCGGCCTGGGGGCTGCGCGCAGCCGGCAAGGCGGGCGCGGTGCTTGAGCTCGGCTACCCGCGCAACGACTTCCTCTCCCGCTATACGCAGGCGGATGTGCGGCGCATCCGGGAAAAGCTCGGGCTTGCCGATTGCAGTAAACGGATCCTGCTTTACGCGCCGACGTGGCGCGACGACCAATACGACCCGAAAACAGGCTATACCTATGACTGCCCGGTGGATTTCGACCGCCTGCAGCGCAGTCTCGGGGACAGCTTTGTCATTCTGTTCCGCGCCCATTATCTGGTGGCGGAAAAATTTGATTTCAGCCGGTACGCCGGCTTTGTACTGGATGTCTCGGGCATAGACGACGTCAACGAGCTCTATGTGGTTTCGGATATGCTGATCACGGACTATTCCAGCGTTTTTTTTGATTACGTCAATCTCTGCCGGCCCATCCTCTTTTATATGTATGATCTGGAGTTTTACCGCGGCCGGCTGCACGCGTTTTATCTGGAGCCGGACCGGCTCCCCGGCGAGATCGTCCGGGATGAGGACGCGCTTGCCGCCGCAGTATGGCGCAGCGCGCGGTACGGCGCAGACGAAAGGGTAAAGGCCTTTCGCGCGCAGTTCTGCCCGCTGGATGACGGAGAGGCGGCAAAAAGAGTAGTGGAGGCAATTGTTGAATGAATAAACATATCGCAAAGATTTCCAAAGGCATGAAGGCGCTGCGCAAAGCGCTGAAGCGTGCGTGGAAAAGCCCGTTCTTTCGTGCGCGCTACCATTATGTGCGCTGGTATGAAAAAGGGGAGATCGACCCGAACGCCGTCCTGCTGCAATCCTATGACGGTCAGGGCACTCTGGGCAATCCGTTTTACATCCTGCGCGAGCTGTGCACAGACCCGGCCTATGCGCATCTGAAGATCTACGTTGCGTCCACCAAAAACGACCTGCCCGGCGTGCAGGATGCGATCCGCCGGCTGGGCTGCGACCGGGTGACGGCGGTGTGCATCTACTCGCGGCAGTACTGCAAGCTGCTCGCGACCTGCCGGTATGTCGTCAACAACGCGACGTTCGCTTCCTTCTTCATCAAAAAGGAGGGCCAGATCTACCTGAATACATGGCACGGCACGCCGCTGAAGCAGATGGGCCGGCGCATCATCAGCGCGCCGAACGAGCTCGGCAACTCCCAGCGCAACATGCTGATGGCGGACTACCTGCTGTACCCGAACCGCTTTACCTTTGAGGTGATGAAGCGGGACTATATGCTCGACAATATGTTCAAGGGGAAGTATATCCTCGGGCCTTACCCGCGCAACAGCGCCTTCTTCGACGAGGAGAGCCGTGCGCGCGTGCGTGCGGAAATCGGATGCGCGGATAAAAAGGTCGTTGTCTATATGCCGACCTGGCGCGGCACGCTGGACAAGAAAAACAATGCGGCGCAGTGCGCCTACATCGAGCAGATGCTCCTCGAGCTGGACAGCCGGCTCGATGACGACACCGTGATCTTTGCGAAGATGCACAACTACGTTTCCTCCCGCATCTCGTTCGACGGGTTCCGCCACATCCGCCCGTTTGACAGCCTGTATGAGACGTATGCGTTTCTGAACGCCGCAGACTGTCTCGTGACGGATTACTCCAGCGTCTTCTTCGATTTTGCCAATACAGGGCGGAAGATCATCCTTTTCGCCTACGACAAGGAAGAATACCTGCACGACCGCGGCATGTATCTGCCGTATGAATCGCTGCCGTTCCCGACGGTCGAAAGCATCGACGCGCTGGTCGCGGAGCTTGCCGATTTGAACAGCTTCACGCCCTACGATGCGTTCCGGAAGGAATACTGCACATACGACTGTGCGCAGGGCGCGGCGAAGATCTGCCGCCTCGTGTTCGGCGGCGCTGCGGACGTGCCCGGCCTTTCGGTGATCGACGGCGCCGACTTTGCGAACGACAGGGAAAACGTGCTGATGCTGACGGGCTCGCTGATGAAGAACGGCCTGACGACGGCCTGCATGGGCCTGATCCGCAACATCGACCGGTCCAAGCGGAACTACACGCTGCTGTTTTACCGCAATGCCGTGAACCGCAACCGATATGTGATCAACACGTTCCCGGAAGACGTTTCTTACATCTCGATGCAGGGCTACAGCCTGATGACGGTTTCGGAGACGTTTGCGCAGGCACTGTATTTCCGGCTCAACTGCGACGGAAAGTGGATCCGCCGCAAGATCGATTCCCTGTTTGCGCGCGAGGTGAAGCGCTTGCTGCCGGGCCTGCATTTCGACTATGCGATCCACTATACCGGCTATGAGAAAAAGACCGTCCACCTGTTTGAGCATCTGCCCGGCACGGAGAAGATGATCTATGTCCACAACGACATGGCGCGGGAGTACAAGCTGCGCGGCAACTTCCACATGCCTTCGATCCGGCTGGCATATCGGGATTTCGACAAGATCGTTCCGATACGCGAGGGCCTGGACGCCGTGACGCTGCGCAGCTTCCCCGGTGTACAGCCGGAGAAGATCCACATTGCGCACAACGTCAACGACATCGAGGGGATCCGGGAAAAAGCGGCGCTCCCGCTCGCGTTCGACGCAGACACCTACTGCAACATGGAGCCGGAGCAGGTCGCGGAGATTCTCGGGAATCGGGACAACCTGATCTTCACGAACATCGCCCGGTTCTCTGTGGAGAAGGGCCTTGACCGCCTCGTGCGCGCTTTCCTGAAGTTTTCGGCAGACTGCCCGAACGCTTATCTCGTGATCATCGGCGGCCACGGCAACGAGTTCGGGAAGATCAAAAGCATGGTGGAGGAGAGCGGCAGCGACCGCATCGTCATCATCCGTTCGCTTTCGAACCCGCACCCGATCCTTGTAAAGAGCAGCGCCCTGTTCCTCTCCTCTCTGCACGAAGGGCTGCCGATGACGATCATGGAAGCGCTGATCCTCGGCGTCCCGGTCCTTTCGACGGACATCGAGGGGCCGGCGGACTTCCTGCGGCAGGGCTACGGTGCGCTGGTCGAGAATTCGGAGGCCGGCATCGAGCAAGGCATGCGCGCGTTCGCGCAGGGCGGCATGCGTGCGGAAAAAGCGTTTGATCCGGAGGCGTTCAACCGGCAGGCGCTCGCCGAGTTTGAAGCGTTGTTTGAATGACGCCGGCGTATATTGAGTTTGAACATCGCGCGGCAGCGCGGGAAAGGTTGGAGAACCATGAAAAGAGTTTTGACCTACGGCACGTTTGACCTGCTCCATTACGGGCACATCAATCTTCTGAAGCGCTGTCTCTTATACACATCTGACGCTGCCGACGAATTAGACGGTGTAGA
>USBH01000150.1 GCA_900552925.1 uncultured Oscillospiraceae bacterium | reverse complement strand
ATCTACACCGTCTAATTCGTCGGCAGCGTCAGATGTGTATAAGAGACAGGTTCAACGCCGTCTCCGACGAGCGCCTTGCGCGCGAGCTCGTCGAGCAGCGCCTCAACGAGAAGAAGGAAGAGATGTTCAACTCGCAGACGAAGGTCACGCTCGACAACCTGTTCGAGCAGATGAAGGTCGGCGAGATGAAGGAGCTCAAGATCATCGTCAAGGCCGACGTGCAGGGCTCCGTCGAGGCGGTGCGCCAGTCGCTCGAGAAGCTCTCGAACGACGAGGTGCGCGTGCACGTCATCCACGGCGCGGTCGGCGCGATCAACGAGAGCGACGTCATGCTCGCCAACGCGTCGAACGCGATCATCGTCGGCTTCAACGTCCGCCCGGATTCGGTCGCGGAGGAAAACGCGAAGCGCGACGGCGTCGACATGCGCTTGTACCGCATCATTTACGACTGCATCGAGGAGATCGAGTCCGCGATGAAGGGCATGCTCGCGCCGAAGTACCGCGAGGTGTTCCTCGGCCGCGCCGAGTGCCGCGAGGTCTACAAGATCACGAACGTCGGCATGGTCATCGGCGGCCACGTCACCTCGGGCAAGATCGTCCGCGGCGCGCAGGTGCGCCTTGTGCGCGACGGCATCATCATCGCCGACGACAAGATCGCCTCGCTCCGCCGCTTCAAGGACGACGTGAAGGAGGTCGCAGACGGCTACGACTGCGGCATCACGCTCGAGCGCTTCAGCGACATCAAGCTCGGCGACGTCCTCGAGGCCTACGAGATGGAAGAGTACAGAGAATAAAACGAGAAAGTCGGTTTGACCGCGCCCCCAGCCGCGGGGCGCGGATTTTTTCGGAAAGGGGCGCCGCATCATGGATTTTGAACGGTATATCGAGCAGAATGAAGAGGAGGCGGCCGCGCTGCTGCGCACGCTCTGTGCGATCCCCGCGCCGAGCGGCCGCGAGGAAAGGCGCGCGGCGTTCTGCAGGGACTGGCTTACGGCGCACGGCGCAGAGGGCGTTTTCATCGACGAGGCGCTGAACGTCGTGTACCCGTACCGCGCGGCGCAGGCCGCGGACCTCGCGCTCTTCATGGCGCACACCGACACGGTTTTCCCCGATATGGAGCCGATGGCGCTGACCGAGCGGGACGGAAAGATGTTCTGCCCCGGCGTCGGCGACGACACGGCGAACGTCGCGCTGCTGCTCCTTGCGGCGGCGTACGTCGCGCAGGAAAAACCTGAGACGGACGGCGGCCTTGTTTTCGCGCTGAATTCGTGCGAGGAGGGCCTCGGCAACCTCAAGGGCAGCCGGGCGCTCATGGCGCGCTACGGGGACAGGCTCCGCGCGGTCGTCTCGTTCGACGGCTACACCGAGGAGATCTGCGGCGTCGCGGTCGGCTCGCTGCGCTACCGCGTCACGGTGCGCACCGAGGGCGGGCACTCGTTCGCAAATTTCGGCAACCGCAACGCGATCGAGCGGCTGAGCGCCGTGATCCGGAAGCTGTACGCGTACCCGCTGCCGCAGAACGGCAGCCGCACGACGTTCAACGTCGGGCAGATCACGGGCGGCACCTCGGTGAACACGATCGCCCAGCAGGCCGAAATGCTCTACGAGTTCCGCTCGGACGACCGCGACAGCCTGCTCGACGCCCGGCGGTATTTTGAGTCGGTCATCGGCGCGTTCCGCGCGGAAGGGCTGGACGTCGAGTCGGAGCTGCTCGGCGAGCGGCCCTGCGGGCGCCGCGACAACGCGGACCCGCGGCAGGCGGCGCTTCTGCAGCGCTGCGCCGAAGCCGTGCGGCGCCACGCGGGCATCGAGCCCGGCGTCTGCGCGATGTCGACGGACTGCAACATCCCGTTTTCGCTCGGCATTCCGGCCGCGGCCGTCGGCCTTTGCCGCGGCGGCGGCGCACACACGCGTGAGGAGTGGATCGAGACCGAAAGCCTCAAGGCGGGGTTCCGCATCGCGGCGGAGCTGATCTCCGCCCATTTTACCGGAAAATAAAACGCGGCCGCCTGCGCAGGCGCGGGCCGGCCTGAAAGGAGTGCACACCATGCCAAGTCATAAGCTGGGCAGAACCACGGAGGACATCCGCCGGGAGATCTCGGCGATCCTGCGCGAGCTCAAGGACCCGCGCGTCAGCGGCGTGATGCTGAGCGTCGTGCGTGTGGAGGTCACGAACGATCTGTCGTACTGCACGGTCTACGTCAGCGCGATGGAGGGGATGGACGCGGCGAAAAACGCCGTGAAGGGCCTGAAGAGCGCGGCGGGCTTCGTCCGCCGGGAGCTCGGCGCGCGGCTCAAGCTGCGCCACGTGCCGGAGCTGATCTTCAAGGCGACGGATTCCATCGAATACGGCGCGAACATCGCGCGCATCCTGCACGACCTGGAGAAGGAGGAGCGGCAGGAGGAAACGGAAAACGAAAACTGACGGAAAGGACGGATGCAACATGGCGGATCTGGAAAGGGCGGCGGCGCTGCTGAAATCGTGGGATAAGATTCTGGTGCTGTCCCACCGCTCGCCGGACGGCGACACGCTCGGCTGCGCGTCGGCGCTGTGCCGCGCGCTCGCGTCGCTGGGCAAATCGGTGCAGTTCCGCTGCGCCGACGCGGTGCCGGAGAAGTTCGGCTACCTGTTCCGCGGCATAGCCTTTGCGGAATTTGAGCCGGAGCGGATCGTCACGGTCGACGTGGCGGACAAGGCGCTGCTCGGCGCGCTCGAGCCGCTCGGCGAGCGCGCGGACCTCGCGATCGACCACCATGCGACGCACCGCCCCTTTGCAAGGGAAGCCTGGGTCGAAGGCGGCGCCGCGGCGGCGTGCCAGATGATCTGGGAGCTGATCCCGGCGCTCGGCGCCGAGATCACGCCGGCGATCGCGGACTGCCTGTACACGGGCGTCGCGACCGACACCGGCTGCTTCCGCTACGCGAACGCCACGCCGGAGACGTTCCGCATCGCGGCCGCGCTGATCGAAAGCGGCGCGCGGTCGGCGGAGATCAACCGCGTGATGTTCGACACGAAGAGCCGCACCGCGATCGCGCTTTTGAAGCGCGTGTACAGCGACATGGAGTTTTTCCACGGCGGGCGCTGCGCGGTGCTCTGCCTGACGCAGCGGCTGATCGACGAGACCGGCGCGCAGGAGAGCGACCTCGACGGCGTCTCGGCGACCGTGCGGCAGGTGGAGGGCGTTCTGCTCGGCCTGACGATCCGCGAGCGCGGCGAGAACGAGTACAAGATCTCCCTGCGCGCCGCGGAGCCGGCCAATGCGGCCGAAATCTGCGCGCAGTTCGGCGGCGGCGGGCACAAGGGCGCGGCGGGCTGCACGATCCACGCGCCGCTCGAAACGGTCAAGGCGCAGATCGTCGAGGCCTGCGGCCGCGCGCTCGAGGGGCTTGCGCCGTCCGGGCCGCTGCTCTGAGCGCCCGCAGGGGATTTCGGAAGAAACTGTTTTCGGAAGGAGGCCGCCGGATGGACGGCATCATTGTACTGGACAAGCCGCAGGACTTCACCTCGTTCGACGCGGTCGCGGTCGTGCGCGGGCTGACGCGCGAGCGGCGCATCGGGCACACCGGCACGCTGGACCCGATGGCGACCGGCGTTCTGCCGCTGCTGCTCGGCCGGGCGACGAAGGCCGCCGCGCTGCTGCCCGATACCGACAAGGCCTACGAGGCGGATTTCCGCTTCGGCGAGCGGCGCGATACCGGCGACGCGACCGGCAGGCTGCTCGCGCAGGACGAAACGCCGGTGGAACGGGCGGCGCTGGAAGCGGCGCTCCCGCGGTTTACGGGCGATATTTTACAGGTGCCGCCGATGTACTCGGCGGTCTCGGTCAACGGGCAGCGCCTCTATAAGCTCGCGCGGCAGGGCGTCGAGGTCGAGCGGGCGGCGCGCCCGGTCCACATCGCCGCGCTGTCGCTTCTGTCGTACGACGCGGCGCAGCGCGCGGGGCGCCTGGCCGTGACCTGCTCGAAGGGCACGTACATCCGCACGCTGATCGAGGACGTCGCGGCTTCGCTCGGCACCTGCGGCGTCATGACGGCGCTGCGGCGCACCGCGGCCTGCGGGTTCACGCTCGAGGACGCCGTTTCGCTGGACGCGCTCAAAGCGCTGCGGGAGACCGGCGACTTTTCGGGCGTGCTGCGCCCGGTGGAAAAGCTGTTCGCTTCGCTGCCGGCCGTGCACGTCACGCAGGCGCAGGGAAAACGGTACTTAAACGGCGGCGCGCTCGACGCAGCCCGCTGCCGGATGGAGGGCAGCCCGTGCGCGGGCGCGCAGGCTGCCGTTTACTGCGGCGATCGTTTTCTGGGGATCGCCGCGCTGCAGGACGGCGCGCTGCGCTACGTGAAATCGTTTGCCGATACGGTCGGCTGAGGCGGCGCACGCCGCCGGGAATGGGAAATTCGCATCAATTCGGAGGGATACCATGCGCGTGATTCGCGATACGGAGACAATCAGGGCGCAGCTTGCGGGCTGCGGAAAGACGGCGGTGGCGCTCGGCGCGTTCGACGGCCTGCACATCGGCCACCGCGCGGTGGTCCGCGCGGCTGCGGAAAGCGGCCTTACGCCGGTCGTGTTCACGTTTCGGGACAACCCCGCCGAGCACCTCGGCGGGAGCCTGTCTCTTATACACATCTCCGAGCCCACGAGACTGCAGCTAATCTCG
>USBH01000149.1 GCA_900552925.1 uncultured Oscillospiraceae bacterium | reverse complement strand
TATCCACACGCCGGAGCAGGCCGTGCAGGCGCTGATCGTGCTCGGCTACACGCAGTCCGAGGCGGCGCAGGCCGTGGCAAGGCTCGATTCGGCGCTGCCGACCGAGGAGCTGATCCGCCTCGCCCTCAAGGGGATGGGCGCCCGTTTTTCGTAAAGAAGGTGCACAGTGGCCATGACGTTTGACAGAGACGACGATTTTGATTTTGAAAACCGCGTGATCGCGCCCGAATACGTGCCGGAGGATGCGGAGGTTGAAAACCCGCTGCGCCCGCGCACGTTCGGGGAATACATCGGGCAGGAGAAGGTCAAGGAGAACCTCGAGGTGTTTATCGCGGCGGCGAAGCAGCGCCGCGAATCGCTCGACCACGTTCTGCTCTACGGCCCGCCGGGCCTCGGCAAGACGACGCTCGCGGGCATCATCGCGAACGAGCTCGGCGTGAACCTGCGCATCACGAGCGGCCCGGCGATCGAAAAGCCCGGCGACCTCGCGGCGCTGCTGACAAACCTCAGCCCGGGCGACGTGCTGTTCATCGACGAGATCCACCGCCTGCCCCGCGCCGTCGAGGAGATCCTCTATCCGGCGATGGAGGACTTCGCGCTCGACATCATCACGGGCAAGGGGCAGATGGCGGCTTCCTACCACCTGCCGCTGCCGCGCTTCACGCTGGTCGGCGCCACGACGCGCGCCGGACAGCTCACGGCGCCGCTGCGCGACCGCTTCGGCGTCGTGCTGCGCCTCGAGCTGTACGAGCCGAAGGAGCTTTCGAAGATCGTGACGCGCAGCGCCGGGATCCTCGGCATCGGCATCGAAGCCGACGGCGCGCTCGAGATCGCCTCGCGCTCCCGCGGCACGCCGCGCATCGCGAACCGGTTGCTCAAGCGCGTGCGCGACTTCGCGCAGGTCATGAGCGACGGCGTCGTCACCTACAGCACGGCGAAGATCGCGCTCGACCGGCTCGAGATCGACGAGCTCGGCCTCGACGCCAGCGACCGCCGGATGCTCAGCGCGATCATCCAGTTCTATGGTGGCGGCCCGGTCGGCGTGGAGACGCTCGCCGCCGCCATCGGCGAGGAAGCCGTGACGATCGAGGACGTGCTGGAGCCGTACCTGATGCAGATCGGCTTTCTGCAGCGCACGCCGCGCGGCCGCTGTGCGACGCGCGCCGCGTACCTGCACCTCGGCCTCACGCCGCCGGGCGCCGCCGCGGACGACAACCCGCGGCTGGACGTCTGAACATACGCGAAACCCGCCGCCGGAAAACCGGCAGGCAGACGATATTATCAACCAAATGAGACAGTAAGGAGAATAGGACTATGGGCAGATTATTCGGTACAGACGGCGTTCGCGGCGTTGCGAACAAGGACCTCACCTGCGAGCTTGCGATGAAGCTCGGCCGCGCGGCTGCGGCCGTTCTCACGAACAAATCGACGCGCCACCCGCGCGTCATCATCGGCAAGGACACCCGCCTCTCGAGCGACATGCTCGAGAACGCGATGGCGGCCGGCCTGTGCAGCGTCGGCGCTTCGGTCGTGCTGCTCGGCGTCGTGCCCACCCCGGCGGTCGCCTACCTCGTCGAGAAGTACAAGGCGGATGCGGGCATCATGATCTCCGCCTCCCACAATTCCTACGAATACAACGGCATCAAGATCTTCAGCGGCGACGGCTTCAAGCTGCCGGACGACCTCGAGGAGCGCATCGAGTCGCTGATCCTCGGCGAGGCCCCGCTGCCGGCGGCGCCGGCGGACAGCGACCTCGGCACCGTGGAGACGGCGCCGAACGCGCTGCGCGACTACATCGACCACGTGAAGTCGACCGTGCACTTCTCGCTCGACGGCCTCGAGATTGCGCTCGACTGCGCGAACGGCTCTTCGGCGATGACGGCGGAGACGCTGTTCACCGAGCTCGGCGCGAAGGTGCACATGCTTGCGAATGAGCCCAACGGCGTCAACATCAACGACGGCTGCGGCTCCACGCATATGGAATCGCTGGTCGAGTACGTCAAGACGCACAGGGTCGACGCGGGCATCGCGTTCGACGGCGACGCGGACCGCTGCCTTGCCGTCGATGAAAACGGCGAGCCGGTCGACGGCGACTTCATCATGGCGATCTGCGGCCTCGACATGAAGAGCCGCGGCAAGCTCAACAAGAACTGCATCGTCGGCACGATCATGACGAACCTCGGCTTCATCAAGTTCTGCGAGGCGAACGGCATCCATTTCGAGGCGACCAAGGTCGGCGACCGCTACGTGCTCGAGGAGATGCTGCTCGAAAACTACAGCTTCGGCGGCGAGCAGAGCGGCCACGTGATCTTCCGCGACTTCGCGACGACCGGCGACGGCCAGCTGACGGCGGCGCAGCTTCTGAGCATCATGAAGCGGCGCGAGGCGAAGCTCTCCTCGATGACGACGGTCATGGAGCGCTACCCGCAGACGATGAAGAACATCCGGGTTTCGCCGGAGGGCAAGCTCGCGTTCTACACCGACCCGAAGGTGAAGCAGGCGATCGACGCCGCGACCAAGACGCTCGCCGGCAACGGGCGCGTCATCGTGCGGCCGTCCGGCACGGAGCCGCTGCTGCGCGTGATGGTGGAAGGCCAGGATCTCGCGCTGATTGAGAAGATTGCAGAAGATATTTCGGAAGTCATCAAGGAAGAGCTTGTTTAATGAGGATTGCAGACTGGAACGACTATGAACTGATCGATACGGGCTCCGGCGAGCGGCTCGAGCGGTGGGGGGATATCCTCCTCATCCGCCCCGACCCGCAGATCATCTGGAAGTCCGACAAAAAGGACCCCCGCTGGAAAAACGCGCACGCGCGCTACCGCCGCTCGAATACGGGCGGCGGCCGGTGGGAGGCGTATAAAAAGCTGCCCGACGTGTGGAAGATCACGCGCGGCCCGCTCGTCTTCCGCTTAAAGCCGATGGGCTTCAAGCACACGGGCGTTTTCCCGGAGCAGGCCGTGAACTGGGACTACACGGCGGCCCGCATCCGGGCGGCAAAGAAGAAGGACCCCGCGCGGGAGATCCGCGTGCTGAACCTGTTCGGCTACACGGGCGCGGCGACGCTCGCCTGCATGGAGGCCGGCGCGGCCGTGACGCACGTGGACGCCTCGAAGGGCATGGTGCAGTGGGCGCGCGAGAACGCGGCGGCCTCCGGCCTTGCGGAGCGCCCGGTGCGCTGGCTCGTCGACGACTGCCTGAAGTTTGTCCAGCGGGAGATCCGCCGCGGCAACCACTACGACGGCATCATCATGGACCCGCCCTCCTACGGGCGCGGGCCGGGCGGCGAGGTCTGGAAGCTCGAGGAGCAGCTTTACGGCCTTGTGGAGCTGTGCCTCCCGGTGCTGACCGAAAACCCGCTCTTCTTCATTCTGAATTCCTACACGACGGGGCTTTCCCCGTCCGTGATGGCGTATCTGCTCGGCGTTCTCTTGAAGCCGCGCTTCGGCGGCGCCGTCTCGGCAGACGAGATCGGCCTGCCGGTCACGGCGACGGGCCTCGCGCTGCCCTGCGGCAGCACGGCGATCTGGTCCGAAGGGGAATAAATGCGCACGGCCCGCGCCCGCTTGCGGCGCGGGCCGATGCGGCCGGGGAAAGGCATGGTGATATAAGGTGAATTTCATAGAATGCAGGGCGCTGCGCTTTGCCTACGGCGAGGAGACCGGCGAGGTGCTGCACGGCGTGGACCTCGACATCAAAAAGGGCGAGTTCGTCGCGCTGCTCGGCCACAACGGCTGCGGCAAGTCGACGATGGCCAAGCTCTTCAACGGCATGCTCGTGCCGACGGCCGGCACCGTCTACGTGGACGGCATCGACACCGCGGTGGAGGATACGCAGCTCGACGTGCGCCGCCGCGTCGGCCTCGTGCAGCAGAACCCGGACAACCAGCTCGTCGCGGGCATCGTGGAGGAGGACGTCGCGTTCGGCCCGGAAAACCTCGGCATCGCGCCCGCGGAGATCCGCCGCCGCGTCGATGCGGCGCTCAGGGCCGTCAACATGTACGAGTACCGCGAGCACGCGCCGCACAAGCTCTCGGGCGGCCAGAAGCAGCGCATCGCGATCGCGGGCGTCATCGCGATGGAGACCGAGTGCATCGTGCTCGACGAGCCGACCGCCATGCTGGACCCGCGCGGCCGGCAGGAGGTCATGGATACGATCACGTATCTGAACCGCGAAAAAGGCATCACGATCGTTCTGATCACGCACTATATGGACGAGGCCGTGCAGGCGGACCGCGTCGTCGTCATGGACGACGGGCAGGTCCTGCTGGACGGCGACCCGCGCACGGTGTTCGCGCAGGTGGAGCTTTTGAAGCGCCACCATCTCGACGTGCCGCAGGCGACCGAGCTCGTCTACCGCCTGAACGCCGCCGGCTGCCGGATCTCCGGCACGCCGCTCAACGAGGACGAATGCGTCGCAGCGATCGGCGCATATCTGAAGCAAAACGGCTCGCCGGCCGCCGGCTGAGCCCGCAGCCGCCCGCCGCGGGCGGCTGTTTACCCGCACGGTCCGCCGGGGCAGGATCGGTATTGACCTACACCCGGCAACGGAGGAATTCACATGGCAATTTTGGAAACGAAAAATCTGATTTACACCTACGGCGTCGGCACGCCCTTTGAAAAAACGGCGGTGCAGGACCTGTCTCTTATACACATCTCCGACCCCACGAGACTGCAGCTAATCTCGTATGCC
>USBH01000148.1 GCA_900552925.1 uncultured Oscillospiraceae bacterium | reverse complement strand
AGATGTGTATAAGAGACAGTCTTGAAGATGATGCCCTCTTCCTCCGCATGCTCGACCTCCTCCTGACGGGCGGGCAGCTCGTGCATGCTGCGGCGGTAGATGATGTACACGTTCTCCGCGCCGAGACGCTTCGCCGTGCGCGCCGCGTCCATCGCGACGTTGCCGCCGCCGACGACCGCGACGTTCTTCGCGTGCTGGATCGGCGTGGCGGAATCCGCGCGGTAGGCCTTCATCAGGTTGCTGCGCGTCAGAAATTCGTTCGCCGAATAAACGCCCTTGAGGTTCTCGCCCGGGATGCCCATGAAGCGGGGCAGGCCCGCGCCGGTGCCGAGGAAGATCGCATCAAAGCCGTATTCGTCCTTCAGCTCCTCGATCGTCAGCACGCGGCCGATGACCATGTTCGTTTCCACCTTGACGCCGAGCGCCTTCAGGTTGTCGACCTCCTTCTGCACAATCGCCTTCGGCAGACGGAATTCCGGGATGCCGTAGACGAGCACGCCGCCCGCAAGGTGCAGCGCCTCGTAGATCGTCACGTCGTAGCCGAGCTTTGCGAGGTCGCCCGCGCAGGTCAGGCCGGCCGGGCCGGAGCCGATCACCGCGACCTTGTGGCCGTTCGGCGGGGGCAGGATCGTCTGCGCCGTCGCGTGTGCGTTGTGCCAGTCGGCGACGAAGCGCTCGAGGCGGCCGATCGCGACCGGCTCGCCCTTGATGCCGCGCACGCACTTGCCCTCGCACTGCGTCTCCTGCGGGCATACGCGGCCGCAGACGGCGGGCAGGGAGGAGGAGCGCTGGATCACCTGGTAGGCGGCCTCAAAATCGCCGGCGGCGACCTTCTCGATGAATTCGGGGATATGGATGTTGACCGGGCAGCCGGTGACGCAGGGCTTGTTTTTGCAGTGGAGGCAGCGCTGCGCTTCGTCGATCGCCATCTCCTGCGTGTAGCCGAGGGTGACCTCTTCGAAGTTCTTGTTGCGCACGTTCGGGTCCTGCGCCGGCATCGGGTTCTTAGTCAGTCTCATGTTGGGCATATTCAAATCACCATTCCTTGATTTTGCGGGGGCCGGACCGCTGGCCGGCGCGGCCCCGGGGTGTGAAATTCATGTTCACTGGACCTGCTTGTTCAGCAGTGCGCAGGTCTCCTCGCGCGCGTGGCGCTCGAAGTCGAGATAGCTGCGCGCGCGGCTCATGGCCTCGTCGAAGTCGACCTCGTGGCCGTCAAAGTCCGGGCCGTCCACGCAGGCGAACTTCATCTTGCCGCCGACGGTCAGGCGGCAGCCGCCGCACATGCCCGTGCCGTCCACCATGATCGGATTCATGGAGACGATGGTCTTCTGGTCGTATTCCTTCGTCGTCAGGCAGACGAACTTCATCATGATCAGCGGCCCGATCGCGATGACCTCGTCGAAGCGCTCGCCGCTCTCCAGCAGCTTCTTGAGCGGCGCGGTCACGTTGCCGTGCTCGCCGCGGGAGCCGTCGTCCGTCATCAGCGTGAAGTGTTCGGAGCAGGCCTTGAATTCGTCCTCGAGGATCACGAGGTCCTTGCTGCGGAAGCCGACGATCGAGGTGACCTCGGCGCCGAGCCGGTGCAGCTCTTCGGCGACCGGCAGCGCGATGGCACAGCCGACGCCGCCGCCGATCACGCAGACCTTCTTGAGGCCGTCGAGGTGGCTGGGCGTGCCGAGCGGGCCGACGAAATCGGGCAGGCAGTCGCCCTCGTTCAGGTGGTTCAGCTTTTCAGTCGTCGCGCCGACAATCTGGAAAATGATCGTGACCGAGCCCTTCTCGCGGTCGTACCCGGCGATCGTCAGCGGGATGCGCTCGCCGTCCGCCTCGGCGCGCAGGATGATGAACTGGCCGGGCTTCGCCTTTTTCGCGATGAGCGGCGCGTCGATTTCCATCCGCGTGACGGTGGGGTTCAGCGCTTCTTTTTTCAGAATCGTATACATAACTCTCAAAACCTTTCTTTCAGTTTTGCTTTTTTTATCCCTGCGGCGCATTTTCAAACGCCGAATCCTGCAAAAAGCGCAGGAATGCCTATAGTATAACAGAAAAAAATGCAAAATACAATGCCGAACTGTCAAAAAGTCGCGTGCGGCCTGCTTTTTCAGCAAATCCCCACCGCGGCGGCGAGACAGGAGGAAAAGCTCGCCGGGCGGCAGGGATTCACATCGGATTATCGGGTTTTTAGAAGTCGACTTCGGTGTCGTAGTAGCAGCACTTGAGGAGCTTTTCCATTTCCTCCTGGCTGGGCTGGCGCGGGTTCGAGCCGGTGCACGCGTCGCCGATCGCGTTTTTCGCGATCTCCGGCAGGCGCTCGAGGAAGACGTCCTCCGGCACAAAGCCGTTTTCGGCCGGGTAGCTGTCCGCGCCGTAATGCTGAATGCCGTGCGGGATGTTCAGCTCGTCGTTCATCTTTCTGAGGTAGGCGATGAGCAGCGCGACCTTTTCGTCGTCGTTTTTGCCGCCGAGGCCCATGTAATCGGCGATCACGCCGTAGCGCTTCTTTGCGGTCTCATCCTTCGCGTTGAAGGCGATGACCTTCGGCAGGTACATCGCGTTCGCCGCGCCGTGGATGATGTGCGCGCCGTAGTCGGCGAACGCGGCGCCGGTCTTGTGCGCCATCGAGTGCACGATGCCGAGCAGCGCGTTCGAGAACGCCATACCGGCGAGGCACTGCGCGTTGTGCATGCGGTCGCGGGCGTCCATGTCGCCATTGTAGGAGGGCACGAGGTCCTTCATGATCATCTCGATCGCGTGGATCGCGAGCGGGTCGGTGAAGTCGGAATTCGCCGTCGAGACGTACGCCTCGATCGCGTGGGTCATCGCGTCCATGCCGGTATGCGCGACGAGCTTCTTCGGCATCGTCTCGGCAAGCTCCGGGTCGACGATCGCGACGTCCGGCGTGATCTCAAAGTCGGCGATCGGGTACTTGATGCCCTTCTCGTAGTCGGTGATGATCGAGAACGCCGTGACCTCGGTCGCGGTGCCGGAGGTGGAGGAAATCGCGCAGAAGCGCGCCTTGCGGCGGAGCTTCGGGATGCCGAAAACCTTGCACATGTCCTCGAAGGTGATCTCCGGATATTCGTACTTGATCCACATCGCTTTTGCCGCGTCGATCGGGGAGCCGCCGCCGATCGCGACGATCCAGTCCGGCTGGAAGGCCATCATCTTCTCGGCGCCGCGCATGACGGTCTCGACCGACGGGTCGGGCTCGATGCCCTCGATCAGCTCGACCTCCATGCCGGCCTCCTTCAGGTAGCCGACCGCGCGGTCGAGAAAGCCGAACCGCTTCATCGAGCCGCCGCCGACGCAGACGACCGCGCGGCTGCCCTCAAAATCCTTGAGCGCTTCGAGCGCGCCCTTACCGTGATATAAATCGCGGGGAAGTGTAAATCTGGCCATAACACAACATCCTTTCTTTTGCCCGCGCCGGCTCGGCGGCCATTCCGCCCGCGGCGCGGAAAACTGTGCCGGGCAGCCGGCCTGCGGCCGCCCTTCTCTCTTTTCGACACCATTGTATACTAAAATGGTAGGAAATGCAAGTGCGAAAATCGCATATTGATATTTAATTATCGATATATAGTCATCGAATATTCACAAAAGGCGTCGCAGCCCGTTCAAAATGGCGGCGAGAACGCGGCGTTCCGGCCGACTGTTCCGCGGCGCACCGGCCGGAGGGCGCAGCGCTGTCCAATTATAGGGGCGGCGCGCACAGGACGTTTGAAGATTCCGGAAAACGCAAAAGTTTTTCAAATCCGTAAACATTTGCCGGAAAGGCTTTACAAATACGGGGGGCTCATGTAAAATAAGTACAAGTATGACTGCGCGCAGCGGCGCGCGATGATTATGCAATGAAATGAGGAAACTTGCTATGGGTCTCAAGTACAAAAGAGTGCTGCTGAAGCTCAGCGGCGAATCGCTTTCCGGCAGCATCGGCCACGGCATCGATTTTGATACGGTCGTCCGGATCTGTGAGCCGATCAAGAAAATCGTCGATATGGGCTGCGAGGTCGCCATCGTCGTCGGCGGCGGCAATTTCTGGCGCGGGCGCAACAGCGGCAGCATGGACAGAACCCGCGCGGACCACATGGGCATGCTCGCGACGGTCATCAACGCGCTCGGCGTGGCGGACGGCCTCGAGCAGGTCGGCCTGGACGTGCGCGTGCAGACGGCCATCGCGATGCAGGAGGTCGCCGAGCCGTACATCCGCAACCGCGCGGTGCGCCACCTCGAGAAGGGCCGCGTCGTCGTCTTCGGCTGCGGCACGGGCAACCCGTTCTTCTCCACCGACACCGGCGCTGCGCTGCGCGGCGCGGAGATCGACGCCGAGGTGATCCTCAAGGCGACGATGGTGGACGGCGTCTACGATTCCGACCCGAAGAAGAATCCGAACGCCAAAAAGTACGACCGGCTCACCTATATGGATGTGCTGAACCGCAACCTGCAGGTCATGGATATGACGGCGGCCTCCTTCTGCAAGGACCGCGGCATCCCGTTCCTCGTTTTCAGCATCGAGGACCCGGAGAACATCGTCCGCGCCGTCTGCGGCGAAAATGTCGGCACGGTCATCGAGAACGGCTGAGCGTCAGGCAGTTTTTTGGAGGGGAAGCCGTTTCCGAACGGCAATTTTACAAATTTCTAAAAGGACAGGTGCATAGACTATGAAAGAAGTACTGGCAAAGGCCGAAAGCAAAATGAACAAGACCTGTCTCTTATACACATCTCCGAGCCCACGAGACTGCAGCTAATCTC
>USBH01000147.1 GCA_900552925.1 uncultured Oscillospiraceae bacterium | reverse complement strand
GATCTACACCGTCTAATTCGTCGGCAGCGTCAGATGTGTATAAGAGACAGGCGTCTCGGCCGCCTCCTCGGTGCGCAGCGTCGCCGGCTGGTATACCGGGATGCCATGCTCGAGCGCCAGCGATTTGACCGGCGGCGGCAGCAGCTTGTGGCCGCGGCCCTTCGGCTTGTCGGGCTGCGTGAAGACCGCGGCGACCTCGTGCCCGCGCGCAAGCAGCGCCTCGAGGCTCGGCACCGCGAAGTCCGGCGTGCCCATGAAGACGATCTTCATGCGTCTCCCTCCTGCTCCAGCTCCTCGGGGTCGAGCATACGGCTCGCACGCGACGTGAAGCACACGCCGTTCAGGTGGTCGATCTCATGGCAGAAGGCGCGCGCGAGCAGCTCCGTGCCGGAGATCTCGAACGTCTTGCCATGGCGGTCCTGCGCGCGGACCGTGACGTTCATCGGGCGGCAGACCATGCCCCACTCGCCCGGGAAGGACAGGCAGCCCTCGGCACCGTCCTGCTCGCCGGAAGAGGCGATGATCTCCGGGTTGATCAGCTCGATGCGGCCCTCGCCCACATCGATGACGACCACGCGGCGCAGCAGGCCGACCTGCGGGGCCGCAAGGCCGACGCCGTTCGCATGCGTCATCGTTTCATACATGTCGTCGAGCAGCGTCCAGAGCTTGCCGTCAAACTTTTCGACCGGGCGGCACATCTTCGTCAGCACTTCGTCTCCGGTCTTCACAATGTTTCTGAGTGCCATGGATAGGACTCCTTTCCTTATCGTTACAGGATCGTGTCGGGATTCGGATCGGCATACGCCGTCACCGACTGGAACCGCTTGTCCGCGGCAAAACCGACGAGCTGCGCGGCGATGATATCCCGAAACTGCCTTGTATTCTTATATTTCATGATGATCTTATAGCGGTACTTGCCGCCCATGCGCGAAACGGACGCCGCCGAGGCGCGCAGCAGGCGCAGCGGCAGCGCCGGGTAGTCCCGGCTGAACGTCTCCCGCAGCCTTGCGGAAAAGCACTCCGCCGCCTGACGGACCTGCTCCTCCTTTTCCCCGACAAAACCGATCTGCAGGATGTCCGAAAAGGGCGGGTACAGCATCGCCCGGCGGAAGCGGATCTCCGTTTCGAAGAAGCGCTCGTAGTCCTGCCCGGCCGCCAGGCGCAGGTAGGGATTCTCCGGCACATGGGTCTGGATCAGCGCGGTGCCGCGGTAGCGGCCGCGCCCCGCCCGGCCGACGACCTGCGTGAGCAGATCGAAGGTGCGCTCGTTGCTGCGGTAGTCGTCGCTGTAGAGCGACTGGTCCGCCGAAAGCACGCCGACCAGCGTGACGTTTTCGAAGTCGAGCCCTTTCGCGACCATCTGCGTGCCGACCATGATGTCGTACTCGCCGGCCGAAAACGCGGCGAGCTTCTTTTCGAGCGCGTACTTGTTCGCGGTCGTGTCGGTGTCGATGCGCAGGATGCGCGCCTCGGGGAACGCTTCGCGGAGCTGGTCCTCGGCCTTCTGCGTGCCGCCGCCGGAAAATGTGATTTCCGCGCTTCCGCAGGCCGCGCAGCGCACGTTCGCCGGCTCGGAATGCCCGCAGTAGTGGCACATCAGGCGGTTGTTCGCCGCGTGGTAGGTCAGGGAGATCGAGCAGTTCGGGCAGGTGACGACCGTCTTGCAGTTTTTGCAGACCGCGTAGGTGTGGTAGCCGCGGCGGTTCAGCAGGACGATCGACTGCCGCCCCTGCGCGAGGTTTCCGGAAATCGCCCGCGCCAGCGCCATGCTGATCATCGGCTTGCCGCGGTAGAGGTCCTCCTCGTTCATGTCGACAAGCCGCACGTCGGGCACCAGCGCGTCGCCGTAGCGGTTCAAAAGCGCGTGGTAGCGGTACTTGCCGCTTTTCGCCATGAAATACGATTCGACCGACGGCGTCGCCGAGCAGAGCAGGCAGTAGGCGTTGTTGTAATGGACGCGGAACTTCGCGATCTCCCGGGCGTGGTAGCGCGGGCTGCTCTCCGACTTGTAGGTGCTCTCCTGCTCCTCGTCCATGACGATGAGCCCGAGCGCCTGCACCGGCGCAAAGACCGCCGAGCGCGTGCCGACGACGATCCGCGCCTTTCCGCTGTGCACCCGCTTCCACTCGTCCATGCGTTCGCCCATCGAGAGGCCGCTGTGGAAAACGGCGACCGTATCGCCGAAGGCCGCGGTGAAAACCGCAAGCGTCTGCGGCGTCAGCGAGATCTCCGGCACGGTGACGATCACGCCGCGCCCCCCTTCGAGGACGTGCCGGATCACGTGCATGAAGACCGCCGTTTTGCCCGAGCCCGTGATGCCGTACAGCAGCGCGACCGCCGCCGTGGGCATATCGCACTCGCGCACGATGCTTTCCGCAACGCGCGCCTGCTCCGGCGAGAGCGCTTCGGGCAGCGCAACGTCCTTTCCGGAAACCTTTGGGCGGCGGAACCGCTCGACCTCGAAGCTCTCGGCCGCGCCCTTTTCACACAGCGCCTTGACGACCGCCGTGCTCACGCCCGTATAATAGCACAGCTCGCGCACCGTGACGGTGCCGGCCGCACAGAGCGTATCGTAAGCGCTCTGCTGCTTCGGCGAAAGCTTCCCGGAAAAATCCGGAACGGCGCAGACCATGCGGGCAGTTGCGTCGTTCAAATTGCGCGACGCGGCGTTTTCACAGATCACGATGCCCTTTTCGAGCAGTTCGCGCAGCGCCGGGCTTTTCTCGTCGATGCCGAGCTTTTCGGAAAGCTGCGCGCCGGTCATGCCGCCCTTCGCATCGGAGAGCAGCATGATGATCTGCCAAGCGAGGTCGCCGTACGCGGTGCGGTCGTAGTCCTTAAACGCGGCGCTGATGCGGTAGCGGTTGACGATCTTATAGCCGATGCCGGCCGGGATCATCAGCTTCACCGCCTCAAACAGCGTACAGTAATACCGGCTTTTCATCCACGGCACAAGCTGCAGCATCTCGTCGCTCAGCAGCGGCGCGCGGTCGAGCACGCTGAGGACGGCTTTCAGCCGCCCGTCCGCCGCAGGGGCCTCGGACACCGAAAGCACCATGCCGACCCGCGTGCGGTTGCCGGCGCCGAACGGCACCGTGACGCGCACGCCCGGGCGGACAGCCCCGGCCAGCGCTTCCGGCACGGTATAGGTGAACGGCTTATCGAAACGGTAGGTCGTATTCTCGACCGCCAACTGAGCGAACAGCAATTTGAAAACTCCTTCGCGTTATTCGTTGTCTTCCTCGATCTCCGGCTCGATGATCCGGTACTTATTGTCCACAAAGTCCTGGACGGCAAGGTCGACCGGCTTCTCGATGAGGATCTGGTTGTTCTCCTCCGCTTCCTCAACGATCTCCCGCGCGCGCTTCGCGACGGCGATCACGACGGAATAGTAGCTCTTGTGCGGTGTTGTGATGATGTTCGAAGAAGGTTTAAGCATGGTTCAAGATCCTTTCAGCAATATTCTCTTCGCGGGAAACACGGAGCTTCTCCGCGGTCAAAATAGACTCGATTTCGGATACGGCCTGCTCGACCGTATCGTTGACGACGGCGTAATCGTAATCCTTCACGCAGCGGATCTCTTCCTCCGCCGCCCGCAGGCGCTTCTCGATTACCGCCTCGGTTTCGGTGCCGCGGCCCCGCAGGCGCTTTTCGAGCACCTCGAGCGACGGCGGCAAAATGAACAGGCTGACGCAGTCCGGCGCGGCAGCCTTGATCTGCCGGCCACCCTGCACCTCGATCTCGAGCACGACGTCGTGCCCGGCCTCGAGCCAGGCCTGAATCGGCGCCTTCGGCGTCCCGTAGTAGTTTTCGCAGTACTCGGCATATTCGAGCATCGCGCCGTCCGCGATGTTCTGCCGGAACTGTTCCTTTGTGATGAAATGGTAGTGCACGCCGTCCTGCTCGCCTTCACGCGGCGCGCGGGTCGTCGCGGAAACCGACAGGCGCAGGTTTTCATTGCGCGCAAACAGCGCTTTGAGAATCGTTCCCTTTCCGCCGCCCGACGGCGACGAAACGACGATCAGCAGTCCTTTTTTCATAAGTATACCCCCGGCCCCCTGCGGGGCCTTCCTTTCCTGAAAAGCAGCGGCACGGTTCCCGGCGGTCGTTCCGCCGGCGGCGCCGCTTTCCATCTATCCCTTCATTTCCAGATCGGGCGCGCCGTTACAGCGCGCTTTCCTCCGCATCGTCCGCCGCGGCGCGGCCGCCGAAGCGGTTTGAAACGGTCTCCGGCTGCAGCGCCGAAAGCACGACGTGGTCGCTGTCCATGATCAGGACCGTGCGCGTCTTGCGTCCGCAGGTGGCGTCGATCAGCGCGCCGCGCTCTCTCGAATCCTGCACGATCCGCTTGATCGGCGCCGATTCCGGGCCGACGATGGCGATCACGCGGTCGGCGGACACCATGTTGCCGAAGCCGATATTGACAAGCTGCATAGCTTCACAGCCCCTTCCGGTTTATTCGATGTTCTGGATCTGCTCGCGGATCTTTTCGATCTCCGCCTTGATGTCGACGACCATATAGGCGATCTGCGAGTCGCTCGCCTTCGAGCCGATCGTGTTCGTCTCGCGGTTCATCTCCTGCACGAGGAAATCCATCTTGCGGCCGGAGGGCTCTTCGGCGTTGAGCAGCGCCTTGAGCTGCTCGAAGTGGCTTCTCAGCCGGACCGTTTCCTCGGCGACGGCCACCTTGTCGGCAAAGATCGCGGCCTCGGTCAGGATACGCTGCTCGTCGATCGTCGTGTCGCTGAGCACCTCGCGCAGCTTCGCCT
>USBH01000146.1 GCA_900552925.1 uncultured Oscillospiraceae bacterium | reverse complement strand
ATTAGCTGCAGTCTCGTGGGCTCGGAGATGTGTATAAGAGACAGGGGCGAAGCCGCGTTCGAGTTTTTGAACGGCCTTTTCGACCGCGTGCGGGAGAAGTTCCCGGGGCTCGAGATCAACCTTGTCCCGGTGAAAAACGACTTTTTCGGCGGCACGGTCGACGTGACCGGCCTGCTGGTCGGGCAGGACCTCGTGCGGCGGCTCCGGCAGGAGACGCTCGGCGACGAGATCCTGATCCCGGGCGCCATGCTGATGGCCGACGAGGACGTGTTCCTCGACGATATGACGCTGGAAGCGCTCAGCGCTGCGCTGGGGGTTCCGGCAAAACGCATGCAGAAAGATGCCGGCGGCGAGCTGCGGGACATACTCGGCCCGCTGCCGGAAACGATACAGTAAAGGAGGAAACGGAATGTCCAAACCGATCGTGGCGATTGTCGGCAGACCGAATGTCGGCAAATCGACTCTGTTCAACAAGCTGATCGGACAGCGCCTTTCCATTGTGGAGGATACGCCGGGCGTCACGCGCGACCGCATCTTCGGCGAATGCGAGTGGAAAAACCGCCGCTTCTCGCTCGTCGATACGGGCGGCATCGAGCCGGAATCGAAGGACGTCATCCTCTCGCAGATGCGCGCGCAGGCGCAGATCGCGATCGACTCTGCGGACGTCATCATCTTTGTGACCGACGTGCGCACGGGCATGGTGGCGACGGATCTCAACATCGCGCAGATGCTCCAGCGCAGCAATGTGCCGGTGATCGTCTGCGTCAACAAATGCGACACGCTTGGCGAGCCGCCGGTCGATTTCTATGAGTTCTACAACCTCGGCCTCGGCGACCCGATTCAGGTTTCTTCGGTGCACGGCCACGGCACCGGCGACCTGCTGGACGCCGTCCTCGAGCACCTGCCCGAGGAGCCGGAGGACGAAGAGGAGAGCGAGATCATCAAGGTGGCGGTCATCGGCAAGCCGAACGTCGGCAAGTCGTCGCTCGTCAACCGCGTCTCCGGCGAGAACCGCTGCATCGTCTCCGACATCGCGGGCACGACGCGCGACGCCGTGGATACGACGATCGAGAACCGGTTCGGCACGTTCACGTTCATCGATACGGCCGGCCTGCGCCGCAAGAGCAAGGTGGAGGACGCCATCGAGCACTACAGCAACCTGCGCGCCGAGATGGCGGTCGACCGCGCCGACGTCTGCGTGATCCTGATCGACGCGACGGTCGGCTTCACCGAGCAGGATTCGAAGGTCGCCGGCATCGCGCACGAGGCGGGCAAGGGCTGCATCATCGCGGTCAATAAGTGGGACGCCGTCGAAAAGGACGACAAGACGATGCAGGAATACCGCGCGAAGCTCGAGAAGGATTTCTCCTTCATGTCCTATGCGCCGATCATCTTCATCTCCGCACAGACCGGCCAGCGGCTCGACCGCCTTTTCGAGCTGATCCGGCAGGTGGCCGCGAGCAATGCGATGCGCATCACGACCGGCACGCTGAACGACATCCTCGCGCAGGCGACGGCGCGCGTCCAGCCGCCGACCGACAAGGGCAAGCGGCTGAAGATCTACTACATGACGCAGGCTTCGACGAAGCCGCCCACGTTTATCTGCTTTGTGAACTCGAAGGAGCTCTTCCATTTTTCGTACCAGCGGTATCTCGAAAACCGCATCCGCGAAATTTTCGGCCTGGAAGGCACGCCGGTGCGCATGATCGTGCGCGAGCGCGGCGAGAAGGAAGGATGACGCTATGGAAAACTTTGAACCGCTGATCCTCCCGCTGATCGCCGTCGCCGTGGTGGGCTATCTGCTCGGCAGCATCAGCTCGGCCATCATCCTGACGCGCCTTTTCGCGCATGAGGACGTGCGCAGCCACGGCAGCGGCAACGCCGGCGCGACCAACGTGCTGCGCGTTGCGGGCAAAAAAGCGTCCGCGCTGACTTTTCTCTTCGACTTTTTGAAATGCGCGCTGAGCGTCGGCATCGGCTACCTCGTCCTGCATTTTGTCTGCGCATCAAACGGCATTGACCCGGTTCTCGCGCGCCTCGGCATGTACGCGGCGGGCTTCTGCTGCATCATCGGGCATATGTACCCGCTGTACTTCGGCTTCCGCGGCGGCAAGGGCGTCGTGACCGCAGCCGCCATGATGCTCATGCTGGACTGGCGCGTGTTCCTGATCTGCTTTGCGCTTTTTGCGATCGTATTCGCCTGGAAAAAGACGGTCTCGCTCTCTTCGATCTGCGGCTGCCTGCTTTATCCGTTCGCCACATTTTTCATCACCTATTTTGTCGATTACAGGCAGGACGGCCTGCCGCTGTTCTATGTCGTGATGGCGACCGTCGTGGCCGCGCTGATCGGCGCCACGGTGATCATCAAGCACCGGGCCAACATCAAGCGGATTCTGGCCGGCGAGGAACCGCCGATTTCGTTCAAAAAAAAGTCTTGAGATTTTTGAATATTGTTCAAAATGCACACTTGCGTTTACATAATCGCAAAAAAACAGGACGGAAGTGCCTGCAAGATATTGACTTTTTTTCCGTTGTGTATTATCATTAGTTACGGTCATAATAAGCAAAGACTTCACTTTATTTTTATATAAGATGAGCGGAAGCGGCGCCGGCTTCGGTCGGGGACGGCTCCGGCTCGGGAATGAACCGGTTTGGGACCGGCGGCAAAAAGACGTGGAAGGATAATGATCGTGGATAAATTTATTGTTCGGGGCGGCAAGCGCCTCTTCGGCGAAGTGGAGATCAGCGGCGCGAAAAACGCGGCCGTTGCGATCATCCCGGCCGTGATTATGGCAGAGTCCCCGTGCCGCATCGAGAATGTGCCGAATATTTCGGACGTTCAGCTGAGTGCGCGGATCCTGACGGAAATGGGCGCCGAGGTGCGCTGGATCAACCGCAATACCGTAGAGATCGACCCCACGACGATTCAGACGAATGTCGTACCCAATGAGCTTGGCCGGAAGATGCGCGGCTCGTATTACAACATCGGCGCGCTGCTCGGCCGTTTTTCACATGCGATTGTCCCGCTGCCCGGCGGGTGTGATTTCGGCGTTCGGCCGATCGACCAGCACATCAAGGGCTTTAATGCGCTGGGCTGCACATATACGCTCAACGACGGCATGATCGAGGTCTCCGCAAAGGAGCTGCGCGGCGCGCACATTTACCTCGACATGGTCACGGTCGGCGCGACGATGAACATCATTCTGGCGTCCGTGAAGGCGAAGGGGCTGACGGTCATCGAGAACGCGGCGCGCGAGCCGCACGTCGTCGACCTCGCGAACTTCCTGAACTCGATGGGCGCGAACATCAGCGGTGCCGGCACCGACGTCATCAAGATCCGCGGCGTCGAGCATTTGCAGGGCGTCACGTATTCGATCATTCCGGACCAGATCGAGGCCGGAACGTATATGGCCGCGGTTGCGGCGACCGGCGGAGACATTCTGGTCAAGAATGTCACGCCGAAGCATCTGGAATCCATTACGGCGAAGCTGATGGAGATGGGCGTCTCCGTCACGGAGTACGACGACGCGGTCCGCGTCCGGCGGGACGGTCCGCTGCGCAAATGCAACGTCAAGACGATGCCGCACCCGGGCTTCCCGACCGACATGCAGCCGCAGATCGCGGCGGTGCTCTCGCTCGCGGAGGGCACGAGCATCCTGAACGAGAATGTCTGGGAGAACCGCTTCCGCTATGTCGAGGAGCTCAAGCGCATGGGCGCGCAGATCACGGTCGAGGGCAAGAGCGCGATCATCGAGGGCGTCGAGTATCTCAAGGGCGCGCCGGTGCGCGCGGTCGACCTGCGTGCAGGCGCGGCGATGATCATTGCGGCGCTCGCGGCCAGAGGGACGACGAAGATCGAAGAGATCGAGCACATCCAGCGCGGCTACGAGGACATTGTGGAGAAGTTTGTCGGGCTCGGCGCAGACATGTATCTGCGCGTCGACCCGCAGGACAGCAGCAACGCGAAAATCGGATAACCCGGCTCCGGCGGTTGTGCGGAGCCCTTCGCCCCGGCGGTCTTCGTCAGGGCATTTTTTATGAGAAACAGTCAAAAGGGAGATGGATCGATGGCGGAGCTTTGGCCGCTGTACAGCGGAAGCACGGGAAACAGCTATTTTATCGGCTCGAAAACGGCGGGCCTTCTGGTCGATGTGGGGCGCAGCGCGCGCCAGACCGTGAACATTCTGAAGCGCTGCGGCATCGACCCGCTGGCCGTCTGCGGCATTCTCGTAACGCACGAGCATTCCGACCACGTGAGCGGCCTGCGCGTTTTTGCCTCCAAATACAATATCCCGGTTTTTGCGTCGGCCGGTACGCTGACGGCGCTCGAATCCATGCGCGTGCTCGACGGCTCGTTCCCGGCGTACACGATCGAGGGGGAGCTGGAGCTCGGCGGCATGCGCGTGCGCGCCTTCCGAACGCCGCACGACTGCGCGGAAAGCCTAGGCTTCCGCATCCGGACTGCGGACGGCAAGACCATCGCCGTGGCGACCGACCTCGGCTCGGTCACACCTGAGATCGAAGAGAACCTGCTGGGCATCGACCTCGCGGTGATCGAGTCGAACCACGACGTCGGTATGCTGCGCACGGGCCCCTACCCGTATTCGCTCAAGCGCCGGATCCTCTCCGAATGCGGGCACCTTTCAAATGTCGCCTGCGCGGAGCTGCTGCCGGAGCTGTATCAAAACGGCACGAAGCGCTTCATGCTCGCGCATCTGAGCCGGGAGAACAACTGTCTCTTATACACATCTCCGAGCCCACGAGACTGCAGCTAATCTCG
>USBH01000145.1 GCA_900552925.1 uncultured Oscillospiraceae bacterium | reverse complement strand
TCTACACCGTCTAATTCGTCGGCAGCGTCAGATGTGTATAAGAGACAGCTTTTGTTATGGATATTATGCAGAAAAGAACGTGGGCCGAGATCGACCTGGACGCCGTGGCGCACAACCTCGAGGAGATCCGCGGGCGGATCGGCGGGCAGACGATGGTGTGCTGCGTCATCAAGGCCGACGCCTACGGCCACGGCGCGGTGCGTCTCGCGCGCGAATACGAGGCGCTCGGCGCAGACTGGCTCGCGGTCTCCAACATCGAGGAGGCGCTGCAGCTCCGCCGCGCGGGCGTTTCCCTGCCGCTGCTCGTGCTCGGCTATACGCCGCCCGCGGCGGCCGGTCAGCTTGCGGAAAACAACATCTCGCAGTGCGCGTATTCGACGGCGTACTGCGCGGCGCTTTCCGAAAATGCGGTGCGCCGCGGCGTCGCGGTCAAGATCCACATCAAGGTGGACACGGGCATGAGCCGTCTCGGCTTTTACTTTCAGGACGTCGACCGGGACGCTGCGGCCGTGGCGGAGATCGCCGCGGCCTGCCGGCTGCCCGGCCTGATGCCGGAGGGCATCTTCACGCATTTTGCGGTCGCGGACGGCGGCCGTGCGGGCGAGGACTTCACCGCGCATCAGCTCGGCTGCTTTTCGACGCTGATCGAAAAGCTCGAGCGGGAGGGGATCACGTTCCCGATCCGTCACTGCGCGAACAGCGGCGCGACGCTCGACTACCCCGCGAGCCATATGGACATGGTGCGCGCCGGCGTGATCCTGTACGGCCTGGAGCCCTCGGCGGACGTTCTGCACCCCGGCGATTTCCGCCCGGTGCTGAGCCTGCGCTCCGTGATCTCGCACATCAAGGCGGTCGAGCCCGGCTCGGACATCAGCTACGGCAGGACCTACACGGCGCAGTCGCGCATCCGCGTGGCGACGATCCCGATCGGCTACGCGGACGGCTACTCGCGCCAGCTCTCGGGCCGCGGCTCCATTCTGGTGCACGGCGTGCGCTGCCCGATCCTCGGCAAGGTCTGCATGGACCAGTGCATGATCGACGTGACCGCCGTGCCGCAGGCGCAGGTCGGCGACGTCGTGACGCTGATCGGCCGCGACGGGGACGAGGAGATCCGCGTCGATGCGCTCGCCGATCTGCTGGATACGATCCATTACGAGATTGTCTGCGGCATTTCGAAGCGCGTGACGCGCGTTTACAAAAAGGACGGACGCGAGGACAGCGTGTTCGACTGCATCCTCGACCAGCCCTGAGCCGGAGGGGAAAGGCGGCCTGAGAAATGGAAGAAACGCTTCTGCTCCGTGCGGCGGCGCCGGAGGACGCGGCGGCGCTGCTCGCCATCTATGCGCCGTACGTGACGGATACGGCGATCACCTTTGAGTACGACGTGCCGAGCGAGGCGGAATTCGCGGAGCGGATCCGCCGCACGCTCGAAAGATACCCCTATCTCGTCGCGGAACGCGGCGGGGTGTGCGTCGGCTATGCGTATGCGGGCGCGTTCAAAGAACGGGCGGCGTACGCGTGGGGCGTGGAGACCTCGATCTACGTGCGCCGCACGGAAAGGCGGACGGGCGTCGGCGGCAAGCTGTACGCGGCGCTGGAGGAGATCCTCCGGATGCAGAACGTTTTGAACCTGAACGCCTGCATCGCGGTGCCCGCGCAGCCGGACAGGTACCTGACGCGCGACAGCATCGCGTTCCACGAGCGGTGCGGCTACCGTTTTGTCGGCGAATTTTACGACTGCGGGTACAAATTCGGCCGGTGGTACAACATGGCCTGGATGGAGAAGCACATCGGCGCGCACACCGCGCAGGCGGCGCCGGTGAAGCCGTTCGCGCAGGTCCGCGGCGAAGCGGCATCGCGCGGGATTCTCCGGGGCTGAGAGAAACTTTGAAAAGCGCGCGGATTATGGTGGAAATCCGCGCGCTTTTGCGCTATAATGCAGATAACAGATTACAATAAACGGAGGACGAAGCAAATGGAAAAGCTCATGCAGCTCAGGGACGAAATGCGGGAGGATCTGCTGCACGGATCGATTTTCCCGTTCTGGCAGAAATACACGGTGGATGAAGAGAACGGCGGCTTTTACGGCGCGGTGACGACCGACATGCAGGTGCAGAAGGACGCGCCGAAGAGCCTTGTGCTGAACGCCCGCCTGCTCTGGACCTTTGCGGGCGCGTACCGCATCTTCGGCGACCCCGCCTACAAGGCGCTTGCGGACCGCGCGTTCGACTACATCAAAGCGCATTTCTGGGATGCAGAAAACGGCGGCGGCTACTGGATGCTGAACGCCGACGGCACCGTGTGCGACGACACGAAGATGACGTACGGGCAGGGCTTTCTGCTCTATGCGTTCTCGGAATACGTGCGCGCGACCGGCAGCAGCGAGGCGCGGGCGTACGCCGACCGGGTGTACGACTATCTGGAGAACGAGTGCCGCGAGGGCGACTACTATCTTGAGACCGCGCGCGGTACCGGCAGCGGCAACGGCGCGATCACCGAGGCGGGCAACCTCTCGATGAATACGCACATCCATGTTCTCGAGCCGATGACCTGCTACTTCCGCATCCGGCACGACCGCTGCGTCGAGGACAGCCTCGCCAACCTGATCGAGGTCACGGCGCGGAAGATCTACGACGCGGAGCACCGCCACTTCGTCATGTTCTTCGACGGCGCGATGAACCCGCTGCCGGGCAAGATCTCGTTCGGCCACGACATCGAGGGCTCCTGGCTGCTGACCGAGGCGGCCGAGGTGCTCGAGGCGTACGCGGAGGACAAGCAGCGTGCGGCCGCGCTTATGGAGGAGGCCGAGCGCGTTGCGGTCAGCATGGTGGACTTCACGCTTTCGCGCGGCCTCGATGCGGACGGCGGCCTTTTTGACGAGGGCTTTGAAGCGGGCGGCATCGCCGTGCCGACCAAGGTCTGGTGGGGACAGGCGGAGGCCGTCGTCGGCTGCGTCAATGCCTGGCAGATCACGAACGACGAAAAATATCTCGACACGGCCTATAAGGTCTGGGCGTACATCAAGGCGCAGATCATCAACGGCCCGGCCGGCGAGTGGCTGGCCAGCGGCAAGAACTCGCCGGACGAGGAGAATTCCCACCTGCTCTGTGGCCCGTGGAAGTGCCCGTACCACAACGCCCGCGCCGCGTTCGAAATCTGCGAGCGCGTGCACTAAGCGAAAAGGATTTTGCGCCCTGCCGGCGGCTGAAGCCGGGGGAAAGCGGATGCGTTCCGTCCGTTGCGCAGAAATTTGAATAGAAGCTATAGCAAAAAAGCTCTGCCGGTAGAATCGGCAGAGCTTTTGTTGTTATGTGGCTGTATCGGCGCGCTTTACGGCGCGGCTTCAGCGGGCGGCGAAACCAGCATTTCGGCCGGCGAGACGGGCTCGAGCGCCGCGAGTGCGGGGTGGTTCGTCAGCGTTTTTAAAATCCGCCAGCCGAACAGGCTTTCCCGCAGGTTTTCCTCGGTCGGGCGGAAGCCGAACTCCATGTAGAGGCGCGCGGCGACCCAGGTGGTCGTCTGCGTGGAAACGTAGATTTCCCCGTAGCCGAGCGCCCGCAGGCGGCGCAGCGTATGGGAAATCAGCGGGCGCGCGAGGCCGCGGCCCTGGTGGTCGCGCCGGACGGAAACCCAGTGCAGCCAGCCGTCGCCGTCCGGCTTTTCCGGGTCGAAAAACGCCGTTGCGGTCGCGACCTTTTCGCCGTTCGGCGCGGCGATGAACTGCATCCGGCCGGGCAGGCAGTCGGTGTAGCGCGCGTAGTAGTGCGCCCACGCGTCGAGCCCTTCCTCGTAGCGGTCGAACTCCTTGGCCGACTGCTCGATCGCGATCCACGTGTCGCGGTCGCCGTCGGCGTACGTCGTGAACGCATAGCCGTCGGGCAGCGGATACGCGGCGATCTCGGCGTCGGCCGGCAGCCGCATCACGAGGTGGTAGTATTTCAATCGCCTGTCGAGATTGTCCAGAGTCATGGGCGTCGCGTCCTTTCCGCCGGGCGCATCATTCGTTCCGGCCGCAGCACTTCTTGTATTTCTTGCCGCTGCCGCAGGGGCAGGGATCGTTGCGGCCGGGCTTTTTGCCATTGCGCACCGGCTGCTTCTTGGCGGGCGTATCGGAGGACGTCGTGCCGGTTTCCTTGGCGACGGCCTCGCGCTTCGGGGCCTCCTTGGTCTTGAGCCGCACGGTCAGGATCATGCGCGCGGTGTCCTCGCGGATCGCAGCGATCATCGCGTCGAACATGTCGAAGCCCTCGCTGCGGTACTCGACGACCGGGTCGTGCTGGCCGTAGGCGCGCAGGCGGATGCCCTTCTGCAGCTCGTCCATCGCGTCGATGTGGTCCATCCACTGCGTGTCGACGTTCTTGAGCAGCACCATGCGCTCGACCTCGCGCATGATCGGCTCGGTGAATTCCTTTTCGCGCAGCTCGTAGAGCTTCTGCGCGCGCGCCTTGAGGAACGCGATCACGTCGGCCGGGTCAAGGTCTTCGAGCGCCTGCGCGTCGTAGTGCAGCTCCTCGGGCGTGATCATCCAGCCGAGGTAGTGGTCCCGCAGGCCGCGCAGATCCCAGTCGTCGTGCGGCGTGTTGGCCGGCAGGAAGCGCGCGACGTTCGACTCGATGGCCTGCTCGATCATCGACCAGATCTGCGGCTTCACGTTGTCGCCGTTCAACACGCGGTCGCGCTGCTCGTAGATGATCTCGCGCTGGCGGTTCATCACGTCGTCGTACTGCAGCACGTTCTTGCTGTCTCTTATACACATCTGACGCTGCCGACGAATTAGACGG
>USBH01000144.1 GCA_900552925.1 uncultured Oscillospiraceae bacterium | reverse complement strand
TTCCTCGTCTGCGCCTGCGACGTCGGCAAACGTGGTGCGGCGCTTTTCATCGCCGATCTGCTTGACCTTCGCCTTGCCGAAGTTCATCTGGTTGCCGGCGCCGCTGCCGCCCATGCGCTTCATCATGAAGACCCAGAAGACGACGAGCAGGCCGATCATCAGGAGCGTCGGAATCAGGCTGACAAGCCAGCTCGTCTCCGCCGGACGCAGGACGTCCTGCTCCATTTTATCGTTCGGGTGCGCCTCGTTGTAGGCCTCGATGTCGTCGGTGACATTGTTGTAGAAGAGGTTGACGTTCGGCACGGTGTAGCGCAGGATGCTCTCTTTCCCGTTGTCATCGGTGACCTTCATTTCCATGGCGCCGGTGCCGAGATCGAGCGTATAGCCGCTGACCTGTCCCTCTTCAAAATACTCGAGCACATCCGAATACTTCAGCTCCGGCTGCGTGCTTCTGTTCTGGCTGAACATGAAGAGCAGCACGAAGAAGATCAGGATCGGAATGCCGAGGTAAATTGCAAGGTTTCGAATGATTTTTTTATTGTTATTCAAGTTCCGACCTCCCGGAAAGTAGTGTTGTCTTCAATCTATGCAAAGCAGGGCTGCCGCCTCAAGCGCCGTAAACCTCGGGCTTCAGCACGCCGACGAACGGCAGGTTCCTGTATTTTTCATCGTAATCCAGGCCGTAGCCGACGATGAACGCGTCGGGAATCGCACAGCCTATGTACTTCGCGTGCACGTCGACCTCGCGGCGCTCGGGCTTGTCGAACAGCGTGCAGATCTCAATGCTGTTCGGCTCGCGGCTTTTGAGCAGGTCCACAAGGTAGTGCAGCGTCTTGCCGCTGTCGAGGATGTCCTCGACGATGACGATGTCGTATCCCTTGAGATTGATGTCGAGATCCTTGATGATCTTGACGACGCCGGAGGTCTTTGTGCCGGAGCCGTAGCTCGAAACCGACATGAAATCGATCCGCGCGGGGATCTCGATCGCACGCATCAGATCGGCCATGAACGCGACGGAGCCCTTCAGAACGCTGACGAGCAGCAGGTTCTTGTCCGCATAGTCCCGCGTGATCTCCGCGCCTACGCGCTTGACCATCGCCGCAATCGTCTCCTCGCTGTACAGGACCTCCTGAATGTCGTTTAACATTGTGTTTGCCATTTGAACCGTTCCTTTCTCCCTCAAGTTTCACCGCAGATCCGGATTTCCAGCACCCATCCCGCTTCAAAATCGGCCGCAAAGCCCGCCGCCGGACCGACGCCTTCGATCCATGCGATCGTGCCGTCCACCTCCAGCAGCAGCACCGCATCGCGCACCGCCGCAGGGATCCGCAGCTCGTTGAAGAGCTTTTTGACCGGCTTTGTCACGCCGCGCCCATAGGGAGCGAAGCGGTCGCCGGCGCGCCGGGTACGAATCACCGGAACACCAGTAATTTTATCACAGTCCAAACGGTTTTTAAATAACAAATTATGAACATTCGGGCTGTTTTTTCCGTTTTTTATGAACTTTCTTGAAATAATCAGCTTCCGGCCGTCGGGCAGCACCGTTTCCGCCGCCGCAACCGGCACGGAGAATCCGGCCGGCTTTTCCCGCGTCACGGTCAGCGTGTCCTGCCTTGCCGAAAGCGCCGCGCCGCCGGGCAGCGTGAGCCCGCCGCCGTGCACGGCGCAGTCGGCCGCGCGCAGCAGGTGCTCATAGCTCAGTCTGCCCAGCGGCTGCAAATATATTTCAAGCGCCCGGCGCAGCACCGCGGGATGCGCCCCGCGGAGCACCGGCAGCGAAAGCCCGCCGTCCGTGCGGGCCGCCTCGAGCAGCGCGCGCGCCTGCGACGCCATGAAATCGTCTTCGAGCGCCATGCTCGCCGTGAACCGGGTGACCGCCTCCGCAAAACGCGGGTTGACCCCGCGCAGCTCCGGCAAAACGCGGCTGCGCAAGCGGTTGCGCGTGTACGCCTCCTCGGCGTTTGTCGAATCCTCCACCCAGTCAAGGCCGAACGCTTTACAGAGAAGCAGTACCTCTGCGCGCGAAAGCGCGAGCAGCGGCCGGCGCAGCTTTCCGCGGCGCCGCGGGATTCCGCACGCGCCGTGCGGCCCCATGCCGCGCGCCAGATTCAGAAGCAGCGTTTCGGCGTTGTCGTCGGCGTTGTGCGCCGTCGCAATCGTGTCCGTCCCGCCTGCAGCGACCTGCGCAAAGCAATCGTACCGCACGTGCCGCGCGCATTCCTCTATCCCCTCGCGGCGCTCGGCCGCAAGGCGCGGCACGTCCCGCTCGAACACCGTAAGCCGCAGGCCGCGCGACGCGCAGAACGCGCGCACGAACTGCTCGTCCCGCGCCGCCTCCGCGCCGCGGATGCCGTGGTTCACATGCACGGCGTGCAGGCGTGAAGCGCCGTAGCGCTCCAGCAGCAGGTGCGTGAGCAGCGTGGAATCCGCGCCGCCGGAAAGGCCGACGACGATTGTGCCGTCGGCCGGGAAATCATACTGCACCTTGCGCAGGACCGTCTCAGTTTTCACGGCGCACGACCTCCTGCGCGGTGAAGCGCATGAACTCGCCCTGCCAGTGCAGCGGCACCGAGCGCAGGTCGCCGTGGCGGTTCTTCGCCACGATGCACTCCGCGCTGTTTTTGTCGACGTCCTCGGGCGATTTCGACTCGTTCGCATAGTATGCGTCGCGGTACAGGAAGAGCACGATGTCCGCGTCCTGTTCGATGGAGCCGGAATCGCGCAGGTCGGAGAGCACCGGGCGGTGCTCCTGCCGCTTTTCGCCTGCACGCGCAAGCTGCGCGAGCGTGACGACCGGGATGTTGAGCTCCTTCGCCATGATCTTGAGGCTTCGCGTGATCTCGGAAATTTCCTGCACGCGGTTGTCGATGCGCTTGGCGCTGTTCATCAGCTGGAGGTAGTCGATGAACACGGCGTCGACGTCCTTCAGGCGGCGGATCTTCGCTTTCATCTCGGGCACCGTGATGCCCGGGGAATCGTCGAAATACAGCTCCGCCTTCGAGAGGATGTCGCCCGCCTCGACGAGGCGCGTCCAGTCGTTTTCGGTCAGCTCGCCCGTACGCAGCTTCGTGCCGCCGACCAGCGCCTCGGAGGAGAGCACGCGGGCTGCGAGCTGCTCCTTCGACATCTCGAGCGAAAAGAACGCGACGCGCTTGCCGCAGGTGATCGAGACGTGCCGTGCGATGTTGAGCGCGAAGCTCGTCTTGCCCATGCCGGGGCGCGCGCCGACGATGATGAGGTCGGAGCGGTTCAGGCCGGTGATCGTGTTGTCGAGCTCGCGGATGCCCGTCGGGATGCCGCGGTACAGGTCCTTGTCCGGCGAATTCAGCCGGTCGAGCCGCTCGAACGTATCGAAGAGGATCTCGTTGAGGCGCTGCAGGCCGGTGATGCTCTTGCCGCGCCGGATGTCGAAGATGCGCTGCTCGGCCGAATCGAGCAGGAGCGAGGTCTCGCTCGTGCCCTCGGCCGCGTCGTCCAGAATGCCGCGCGCCGCCTGAATCAGCATGCGCACATCGTATTTGTCGCGGACGATCGCGCAGTATTCCTCGACGTTCGAAATGCTCGGCACGAGCTGCGCGAGCTGCATCAGGTACACCTTGCCGGAGCCCTCGTCGAACGTATCCTCCTCGCGCAGCCGCTCGAGCAGCGTGACGAGGTCGACCGGCTTGCCGGCCGTGAACATCTCGAGCATCACGCTGTAGATCAGCCGGTTGTTGACCTGGTAGAAGTACTCGGCGCGCGGGAGCAGCTCCGCCACGGTCGAAAGACAGGACGGTTCCAGCAAAACAGCGCCGAGGACGGATTGCTCCGCCTCCGCGCTGAACGGCAGCACCATGCCCGGCACCGCCGCCGTATTCAGTTCAAACGATCCGTCTGCCATGCAGGCAGCCCCCTTTCAAAGCCTTCTTTCCCCTTTTCCGGCCGGCGGCCGGAACCAGGTGCCGGGGCGGATCAGACCTCCGTCACGGCGACGGAGAGCTTCGCCGTGATGCCGGCGTAGAGCTTGACCTCGGCCGGGTAGACGCCGAACGCCTTGATCTCGGTGCTCAGGCTGATCTTGCGCTTGTCGATCTCAAAGCCGAACTGCTTCTTGATCTCCTGCGCGATTTCCTTGGCCGTGACGGAGCCGAACAGCTTGCCGTTGACGCCGGCCTTCGCCGTGATCTTGACGGTCTTGCCCTCGAGCGCAGCCGCTGCGCGCTGGGCCTCCTCCGTCTCCGTCTTGATCTTATATGCCTTGGAGGCTTCGGCGTTCTTCAGCTCGTTCATCGCCTGCGCGTTCGCTTCCTTCGCGAGCTTGCGCGGCAAAAGGAAATTGCGCGCGTATCCGTCGGAGGCGTTGATGAGCTCGCCCTTCTTGCCGACACCCTTTACATCTGCCAAAAGTACAACTTTCATGGTGATAACCCCTTTCTGTGGCTTTTCACAGGCTCAAAGCCCGTCAGTTTTCAAATTTGGAGGCCTGCGCAAGCTTGCTGTCCAGCACGCGGATCAGCGCCTTGCGCACGTCGTTTGTCGTGCTGTTCTTGATCTGCGCGCCCGCCATCGTCAGATGGCCGCCGCCGCCGAACTCCTCGAGCAGCACCTGCACGTTCACGTCGCCGAGGCTGCGGGCGGAGATGTTCGTCTCGTTGCCCGCCCGGAAAATCACGAACGACGCGCGGACGTTCTGGATCGAAAGCAGCTCGTCGGCCGCCTGCGCCGCCGCGATGCGGACGTTCGGGAACTCCCAGTTGGAGCTGTCTCTTATACACATCTCCGAGCCCACGAGACTGCAGCTAATCTCG
>USBH01000143.1 GCA_900552925.1 uncultured Oscillospiraceae bacterium | reverse complement strand
GTCTAATTCGTCGGCAGCGTCAGATGTGTATAAGAGACAGGGCTTTCTCTCGGCGCGGGGGCTCGTTTTCGGCAAGTACGCGCCGTTTGCGGCGGCCGCCGCGGCCGCGGCGCCGTTCCCGGCGATGTGGGCGGTGATCCTCGGCGGCGCGGTCGGCTACCTGATCCCGGCGCCGGTCGACGTGCCCGCGCGGTACATCGCGGCGCTGCTCGCCGTCGGCGCGATCCGCTGGTCGCTCTCCGAGCTGAAGGCGGTGCGCGAGCACCCGGTCTTTGCGCCGGCCGCGGCGTTCCTGCCGCTGCTCGCGACGGGCGTCACGATGGTGCTGATCAACGGCTCGCTCGCCAATGTGGCGGCCATGTACGTCGCCGAGTCGTTCCTCGCCGGCGGCACCGCGTATTTCCTGCGGCGCGCCGTGCGGCTCATTGAGACGCGGCGGGAGAGCGCCGTGTTCGACAGCGGCGACGTGGCGGCGGTCGTCGTCTCGCTCGGCGTTCTGCTGCTCTCGTTCTCCGGGCTGACGGTCGCCGGCGTCTCGGTCGGCCGCGTGCTGATCGTGCTGACGATCCTCGTCTGTGCGCGGCACGGCGGGCTTTCGGGCGGCGCGGTGGCCGGCATCGCGGCGGGCGCCGTGCAGGGGCTTTCGACCGCCGGGCTCTCCTACCTCTCCGGGGCGTACGGCCTCGGCGGCCTGATGGCGGGCGTCTTTTCGCCGCTCGGGAAGATCGCCGTGGCGGTGGCGTTCGTCATCTCCAACGGCATCGCCTTGCTGCAGGTCAGCGGCACAATGCAGGCCTTTTACGGCGCGGTCGAGGTGGCGGCCGCGTCCATCCTCTACATGCTTCTGCCGCAGAGCCGGCGGCTTTCGAACCTCTTCGCCGTGCGCCGGGACAAGCTGCCGGGCGATTCGCTGCGCAAGAACGTGATCCTGCGGCTGCGCTATGCGTCGGACGCGATGCGCGGCGCGTCCGATGCGGTGGACAAGATCTCGAAAAAGCTGCAGGACACGGCGGCGGACGACCTGCCGGGCGTCTACGGGCGCGCGGCGGAGAAGGTCTGCGCCGGGTGCAGCCAGTGCGCCGTGTGCTGGCGCAAGAACAAGGACGAGACGCAGAAGAGCTTTTCGCGGCTGAGCTACCCGCTGCGCGAGCACGGACGCATCGACCGCAGCGATTTCGACGTGCCGTTTCTGACGCGGTGCGGCCGGGCGGGGGAGATCCGCGACGCGGTAAACGGGGAGTACAGGGAGCTGCTTGCCAAGGAGAGCGCCAGAATGCGCGCCGAGCAGGTGCGCGCCGTCGTGGAGGAGCACTTCCGCTCGACCGCGCAGATGCTCGGCGATATGGCCGAGGAATTCGAGCAGTACCAGCGCTTTGACGAGGAGAGCGCCGAACAGGTGCGCGAGGTGCTGCGCCGCCGCGAATTAACGCCGATCGAGGTCTGCTGCCGCATCGACAAGTTCGGCCGCATGACGGTGGAGGCGCATGTGCTGCGCCCGCGCGGCGTGCACATCAACAAGGGGCAGCTCACGCGCGAGATCTCCTCGGCCTGCGGGCGCACGTTTGCGCAGCCGAGCGTGGCGGCGGCCGGCGAGCGCATCAAGCTGCAGATGTGCCAGAAGCCGGTCTACGCGGTCGAGCGCGGCTTCGCCCAGCACGCGGCCGGCGGCGCTTCGCTCTGCGGCGACTGCGCGGCTTCGTTTACGGACGGCAGCGGGCGGTACTTCGCGCTGCTCAGCGACGGCATGGGCACCGGCGGCCGGGCCGCCGTGGACGGCACGATGACGGCCTCGATGGCGCACTCGCTCCTGAAGGCGGGCATCGGCTTTGAGAGCACGCTGCGCATGATCAACTCCGCGATGCTCGCGAAGGGCGGCGAGGAATCGCTCGCGACGCTCGACATCGCCTGCATCGACCTGTTCACCGGCGAGACGCAGCTGCGAAAGGCGGGCGCGGCGGGCACCGTGCTGCGCCGCCGCACGAAGGCGGAGTATCTGGAGGCAAAGAGCGTGCCGGTCGGCATTCTGCCGGAGATCCGCTTTGCGCGCAGCGAAAAGCATCTGGAATCCGGCGATCTGCTCGTCATGGTTTCGGACGGCGTGACCGCGGCGGGCACCGAGTGGCTCTGCGACCTCGTCTCGAATTTTGCGGAGGACGACCCGCAGGTTCTGGCGGAGCAGATCGTCGACCGGGCGGTGCACGACCGCGCCGACGGGCACGAGGACGACGTGAGCGCGATGGTGCTGCGCATACAGTGACCCCTTTGCCCCGCGGTGAAAAAAGCGCGCGCCTTTTCTGTGTAGGATTACCATTGCATACGCAGGCAGTTTGCGGTATAATTGTACAAGATTGTCAGGGTAATTCGCCTGAAAATTGAGAATTTCATTCAAAAGAGAGTGATCATACATGGACAAACGCGCAAGCGGCGTGCTGATGCACGTCTCCTCGCTGCCGGGCGCCTACGGCATCGGCAGCTTCGGTGAGGAGGCCCGGCAGTTCATCGATTTTTTGAGCGACGCCGGGTGCACCTACTGGCAGGTGCTGCCCTTCACGCCGACCGACGCCTACAACTCCCCCTACGCGAGCATTTCCGCCTTTGCGGGCAACCGGAACTTCATCGACCTCGAGCAGCTCCGCGACGAGGGTCTTCTGACCGACGATGAGCTGCGCAACCAGATGTACGCGAACCCGTACTCCGCGGCGTTCGATTTTCTGGAGATCCGCCGCATCCCGGTGCTGTACCGCGCGTTCACGCGCACCGATGAAGCGTACCGCGACAAAGTGCGCGCGTTTGCGAAGGAGAACGAAAGCTGGCTGCCCGACTACGCGCTGTACGTGATCCTGAAAGAGGCCAACATCGGCGCCGAGTGGTACGACTGGGCCGACGAGGACCTGAAGTTCCACCGGCCGGAGGCGGTCGCCGCCGCGATGGAGGAGCACGCGGAGACGATCCTGTTCATGGAGTTCATCCAGTACGTGTTCTTCGAGCAGTGGAAAAAGGTCAAGCAGTACGCGAACGAGCGCGGCGTCGAAATCATCGGCGATTTGCCGATGTACGTCGCGCGCAACAGCGCCGACGTCTGGGCGAACCGCCACCTCTTCGACCTTTCGGAGGACGGCGAGCCGAAAAACGTGGCGGGCGTGCCGCCGGATTATTTCAGCGAATTCGGCCAGAAGTGGGGCAACCCGCTCTACAACTGGAAGGCGATGCAGGCGGACGGCTACCGCTGGTGGATGGACCGCCTCGGCGCGTGCTTCAAGCTGTTCGACGCCGTGCGCATCGACCATTTCCGCGCGTTTTCCGCCTACTGGGCGGTGCCCGCGGAGGCGGAGACCGCGAAGGAGGGCAAGTGGATCGACGGCCCGAAGACCGATTTCTTCGACACGGTGAACCGCACGTTCAAGAACCCGAAGATCATCGCCGAGGACCTCGGCATCATCGACGAGGGCGTCATCGACCTGCTCGAAAAGACGGGCCTGCCCTGCATGCGCGTGATGCAGTTCGGCTTTATGGAGCAGCAGGACAACATGCACCTGCCGCACAACTACCCGAAAAATTGCGTGGCGTACACCGGCACGCACGACAACAACACGGTGCTCGGCTGGCTGTGGGAGGCGCTCCCGCACGAGCGCGCGCATGCGCTCGAGTACTGCGGCTTCCCGGGCGGCGACTGGGCCGTGGGCGGCAGCAACAGCGCCTCGTGCCGCGCGATGATCCGCACGCTCTGGCAGAGCCCGGCGAACACGGTGATCGTGCCGGTGCAGGACCTGTGCGGCTTCGGCAAGGACACGAAGATGAACGTGCCCGGCGTGCCGAACGGCAACTGGGCGTTCCGGCTCTCGCAGGAGCAGATGGACGGCATCGACAAGGACTGGCTCCGGAAGCTCAACCAGATCTATTACCGCGCGAAGTAATCGCGGGGCGAAATTATAACGGCGCAGATTTGTGCGCGAAAAAGCCGGCGGAGGGCGCTCCGCCGGCTTTTGGTATGGGGCCGGGCCGTCTGCGGACAGGCGCGGGGGAACCCCGCGTGCGCCGGACAGCGGGGGTACGAAAAGCGTTACGGCGCTGTCGGGCGGAAAAGCCGGATGCGCCGGGGACTACAGCTTCTGCTTCCGGTAGCGGCTGGGGCTCATGCCGTAGGCCTTGCGGAACGCGTTCGAAAAGTGCTCGGGTGAGGAAAAGCCCAGCGCTTCGGCGATTTCCGCGATGTGCCGGCGGCTGTCCCGCAGCATCGCGACGGCGGCCGAGAGCCGCGCCTCCTGCTTTTTCTGCTGGAAGGTGCTGCCGTAGTAGTTTTTCAGCAGCCGCTGGGTCTGGCGCGGGCTGAACTGCAGGCGGTTGGCGAGCGTCTGCAGCGTCAGCGTGCGGTACTCGTACAGGAAGCATTCCTCGATGATGAAGGGGACTTGGTCGCCGCCGCCGGGGCCGGCTTTCGGGGGATCGGCCGGCTCCTCCGCTTCGTAGCCGCGGACAAGCCGGAGGATCAGCTGGCTGAGCAGGAGCCGCACCTGAAGCGAATAGCCGGTGCGCTTCTGCGCGAATTCGCGGAAAATGCGCTGGAAAATGGCGCGGACCTCCCCGTCGTCCTGGCCGAACCAGAACGGCGTGCCGCAGAACGCGCGCGCGACGGGGGACGGCGTTTTGCCGCGGTTTTCCACGCGCAGGTAAACGCAGTATTCCTGCATCGGGTTTTCCGCGTCGGGGAGCTGCGCGTGGAGGACATGCGGCCCGGTGACGAAAAGCGCGTCGGGCCCGATCGCGTAGCTGCCGTGCGCGGTCTGCAGCGTGCCCCGCC
>USBH01000142.1 GCA_900552925.1 uncultured Oscillospiraceae bacterium | reverse complement strand
GCCGAAGCCGATCATCAGGTTCGGCACGACCTCGCTCTCCTCCTCCGTCTCGCGGACGATGCGGATCGCCTTGTCGATGTCGAGCAGGATTGCCTGCAGGCCCTGGAGCAGGTGCAGCTTCTCCTTCTTCTTCGAGAGGTCGAAATACGTGCGGCGGCGGACGCACTCGATGCGGAACGCCGTCCACTCCTCGAACAGCTCGCGCACGCCGAGCACGCGCGGCACGCCGGCGATCAGCACGTTGAAGTTGCAGGCGAAGCTGTCCTCGAGCGTCGTCATCTTGAACAGGCGCTGCATCAGCATTTCCGGGTCGGCGCCGCGCTTGAGGTCGATCGTGATCTTCAGGCCGTCGAGGCCCGTTTCGTCGCGGATGTCGGTCAGCTCCTTGAGCTTGCCCTGCTTGACGAGGTCGATCACCTTTTCGACGATCGCCTCGATCGTCGTCGTGGGCGGGATCTGCGTGATGTCGATGCAGTTTTCCGCCTTGTCGTACGTGTAGCGTGCGCGCACCCGGATGCTGCCGCGGCCCGTACTGTAGATCTGCTCCATCGTCTTGCGGTCGAAAATGATCTGGCCGCCGCCCGGAAAGTCCGGCGCCTGCATCGTCGAGAACAGGTCGTGCTTCGGGTTCTTCATCAGCTCGATCGCCGTGTTGCAGACCTCCGCGAGGTTGAACGGGCAGATCGACGACGCCATGCCGACCGCGATGCCGGTGTTGGCGTTGACGAGCACGGAGGGGAACGCGGCCGGCAGCAGCGTCGGCTCCTTCATGGTGCTGTCGTAGTTGTCGACAAAATCGACGGTGTCCTTGTCGATGTCGCGGAACAGCTCGCGGCAGATGTCGTCGAGCCGCGCCTCGGTGTAACGCGAAGCGGCCCACGCCATATCGCGCGAATAGAATTTGCCGAAATTGCCCTTCGAATCGACGTACGGGTGCAGAAGCGCCTCATAGCCGCGCGAAAGGCGCACCATCGTGTCGTAGATGGCGGCGTCGCCGTGCGGGTTCAGCTTCATCGTCTGGCCGACGATGTTCGCGCTCTTCGTCCGCGCCGAGCCGAGCAGATTCATCTTATACATGGTGTAGAGCAGCTTGCGGTGCGAGGGCTTGAAGCCGTCGATCTCCGGGATCGCGCGCGACAGGATGACGCTCATCGCGTACGGCATGAAGTTCTGCCGGATCGTGTCGTTGATGTCCTGCTCGACGATCTCGCCCGCGCCCGCGATGAAGCCCTGCATTTTCGTGGCGTTCTCACGCCGCGGCTGCTGTTTTTTTCTCGCCATGTCCTCTCTCCTTTACTGTCAGATTCGCGCGGCCGCCCTGCAGCGGCTGCGCGCCCTCTCAAAACGCCCGTTCGCTCCCGTCAGGAAACGTCCAGATCGTCCATATATTCGCTGCCGTGCTCGGCGATGTAATCCTTCCGGCCGTTGAGGTTGTCGCCGAGCAGGATGTCGAACATCTGCGCCGTGCGCGCGGCGTCGCCGGGCTTCACCTGGATCAGGCGGCGCGTCTTCGGGTTCATCGTCGTCAGGTTCATCATATCGGGGTCGTTTTCGCCGAGGCCCTTCGAGCGCTGGATCGTGTACTTCTGGCCCTTGAGCTCCTCGAGGAACTGCTCCTTCTCGCGCTCATTGTAGGCAAAAAATGTCTTGTCCTTCGAGGTGATCTCGTAGAGCGGCGATTCCGCGATGAACACCTTGTTCTGCTCGATCAGGTCGGGCGTCAGCCGGTAGAGCATCGTCAGCAGCATTGTGCGGATGTGGAAACCGTCGACGTCGGCATCGGTGCACAGGATGATCTTGCTCCAGCGCAGATTGTCCATATCGAACGTCGCGAGGCTCTTGTTCGCCTTCGTCTTCACCTGCACGCCGCAGCCGAGCACCTTGATGAGGTCCGTGATGATCTCGCTTTTGAAAATCTTGTCGTAGTCGGCCTTGAGGCAGTTCAGGATCTTGCCGCGGATCGGCATGATCGCCTGATAGTTCGGGTCGCGCGCCTGCTTGACCGCGCCGAGCGCCGAATCGCCCTCCACGATGAAGATCTCGCGCTCCGCCGTATCCTTCGAGCGGCAGTCGACGAACTTGGCGACGCGGCCCGTGATGTCCATCTTCGCCGTCAGCTTGCCCTTGAGATTCAGCCGCGTGCGCTCGGCGTCCTCGCGGGAGCGCTTGTTGATGAGCACCTGCGCGCCGATCTTCTCGGCCTCCATCGGGTTTTCGATGAAGTAGACCTCCAGATTGTGGCGGAGCATCTCGACCATGGCCTCCTGAATGCCCTTGTTGTTGATGGCCTTCTTCGTCTGGTTCTCGTACGAGGTCATCGTCGAGAACGACGACATGACGAGAACGAGGCAGTCCTCGATATCCTGAAACTTGATTTTGCTTTCGGACTTGTTGTACTTGCCGTTCTGCTTCAGGTACGCGTCGATCTGATAGACGAACGCGTTCTGCACGGCCTTGTCCGGCGCGCCGCCGTACTCGAGCCAGCTCGAGTTGTGGTAGTACTCCGTCAGGTGCAGGCGGTTGGAAAAGGCGAGCGCCACGTTGATCTTCACATTGTAAAGGGGAAGGTCTTCACGGTCGCGCACCCGCTTTTCGGACTGCCAGAACTGAACGGCGGTCATCGCGTCGTCGCCGCAGAGCTCGCGCACGTGGTCCTCGATGCCGTTTTCGTAGCAGAAAACCGTCGTTTCAAACTTTTTCGGCGCGACCTCGTTTTTGAAAATAAACTTCACGCCCGCATTGACGATCGCCTGCCGGCGGAGCGTGTCCGTATAGTACTCGACCGGCACCGCGATGTCGGTAAAGACCTTGAGGTCCGGCTTCCAGCGAATGACGGAGCCGGTGTCCTTCTTCTTCGCGTACGGCTCCTTTTTCAGGCCGCCGACGTTCTCGCCGCGCTCGAAATGCAGCGTGTAGCGGAAGCCGTCGTAGCGGATGTCCGCATCCATGTATTCCGAGGCGTACTGCGTCGCGCAGAGGCCGAGGCCGTTGAGGCCGAGCGAAAAATCGTAGTTGCCGCCGTCGTTGTTGTTGTATTTGCCGCCCGCGTACATCTCGCAGAAAACCAGCTCCCAGTTGTAGCGGTTTTCGCGCTTGTTGAAATCGACCGGGATGCCGCGGCCGTGGTCCTCCACCTCGATGGACCGGTCGAGAAAGCGTGTAATGGTGATCTCCTTGCCATAGCCCTGCCGCGCCTCGTCGATGGAGTTGGAGAGGATCTCAAAGATCGCGTGCTCGCAGCCGTCGAGGCCGTCCGAGCCGAAAATGACCGCCGGGCGCAGCCGCACGCGGTCGGCGCCCTTGAGGCTCGTGATGCTCTCGTTGCCATAGTTCTGTTTTTTTGCCACAGCGTTTCGCTCCTTTCCGCAGGATTTACAGTGCCGGACCGGGTGACGGGCATGGAAAATCGGGGCAGCTTCTGCCCTGCCCCGGTTCTCCGCTTCGCCCGCACGCCGGCCGGCCCGGTATAAACAAACGTAAAGGGAATGCACTGCACATTCCCTTTCGTTCAAGGTTAATCCAGTTGTTCGGGTGTGTTTTCGGAACCGCCCGCCGGCGCTTCCTGCGCGGACTCCGCCGGGATCTCCGCCGGAACGGCTTCCGCAGCCTGGCTCATGCCGCTCGGCAGCAGGCGGCCCTCGATGACGTCGATGAACTCGTCTGCATCGAGCTTCTCCTTCTCGAACAGCACGCCGGCCAGACGGTGGAGCACGTCGATGTGGTCGGTGAGCACCTTCTCGGTCTTCTGGTAGGCGTCGAAGATGATCGACTTCACTTCCTCGTCAATCTCCGCGGCCGTCTCCTCCGAGTAGTTGCTGACATGGCCCATTTCCTTGCCGAGGAACGGGTTGCTGGTGTCCGTGCCGTAGGTGATCGGCCCGAGACGCTCACTCATGCCGTACTTCGTGACCATCGCGCGGACGATCTTCGTCGCGCGCTCGATGTCGTTCGAAGCGCCGGTCGAGATGTCGTCGAGCACGAGCGCTTCGGCGACGCGGCCGCCGAGCAGGACGATCAGCTCTTCCTTCATCTCGTTGCGGCTCTTGTACGATTTATCCTCGGACGGCAGGTGCATCGTATAGCCGCCTGCCATGCCGCGGGGGATGATCGAAATCTGGTGGACCGGGTCCTGCGAGTCGCAGTAGTACGTCGCGACCGCATGGCCGGCCTCGTGGTAAGCCGTGAGCTTCTTTTCCTTGTCGCTCATGATCCGGCTCTTCTTCTCGGTGCCGACGACGACCTTGATCGTCGCCTCCTCGATCTCCGCCATCGTGATGGCCCTGCGGTCCTTGCGCGCCGCGAGCAGCGCCGCTTCGTTCAGCAGGTTTTCGAGATCCGCGCCGGTGAAGCCCGCCGTGGACTTCGCGATCGTCGCGAGGTTGACGTCCGGCGCGAGCGGCTTGCCCTTCGCGTGGACGCGCAGGATGTCCTCGCGGCCCTTGACGTCCGGGTAGCCGACCGTGACCTGGCGGTCAAAGCGGCCGGGACGCATCAACGCCGGGTCGAGGATGTCAGGGCGGTTCGTCGCGGCGATCATGATGACGCCCTCGTTCGCGCCGAAGCCGTCCATCTCGACGAGGAGCTGGTTCAGCGTCTGCTCGCGCTCGTCGTGGCCGCCGCCGAGGCCGGCGCCGCGCTGGCGGCCGACCGCGTCGATCTCATCGATGAAGATGATGCAGGGGTGGTTCTTCTTCGCCTTGTCGAACAGGTCGCGCACACGCGATGCGCCGACGCCGACGAACATCTCGACGAAGTCCGAACCGGAAATGGAGAAGAACGGCACGCCGGCCTCGCCCGCCACAGCGCGCGCGAGGAGCGTTTTACCGGTACCCGGAGGGCCTGTCTCTTATACACATCTGACGCTG
>USBH01000141.1 GCA_900552925.1 uncultured Oscillospiraceae bacterium | reverse complement strand
ATCTACACCGTCTAATTCGTCGGCAGCGTCAGATGTGTATAAGAGACAGAGCTGGGAGAGCGCTTGAATGGCATTCAAGAGGTCAACGGTTCGATCCCGTCCATCTCCACCAAACGAAAAATCCGAACTCTGTGCTAAGCGGCATGTGGTTCGGATTTCTTCGTATCTAAGGGTTCCATGCAGAAAGGCCGGCTGGCGCGCGGTCGGTTTCGCTGTGGCCGGCGCAAAAAAAGGCGCCGGCAATTTTTTTGCCGAAAAAGAAAATCTTTACCGTTTCTTTAACGCAACGGTGCTATAATGGAGCAGGCGTTCGGGAGGCGATCGAATGAAATACAGGCGATATGCAAAAGATACGGCGCTCACGCTTCTGATTTTGGCGGCGTCCTTTGCGGGCATTGTGCTCCTGCAGCGGTTCTTCAACATGCAGGCGCTCGCGCCGATGATCTTCGTGATGGCGGTGTTTCTCGTCTCCCTGACGACGCGCGGATACGCGTACGGCATCGCGGCGTCCCTTTTCGGCGTGCTCGCCGTGAATTTCGCCTTCACGTTTCCGTATTTCGAATTCAGCTTTTCCTTGCCGGAAAATATGTTCTCCGGCATCGTGATGCTGTTCGTGGCCGTCGTGACGAGCGCGCTGACGACGAGCATCAAGGCGCAGGAGCGCATGCGCGCCGAAACGGAAAAGGAAAAGGTCCGGGCCAATCTGCTGCGGGCGGTTTCCCACGACCTGCGCACGCCGCTGACCTCGATCTACGGCTCCTGCTCCACGATCATCGACAACTACGACCTGCTCGACAGGGAGCAGAAGCTCAAGCTTTTGCGCGACGTCTGCGCCGACGCCGAGTGGCTGAACCGGATGGTGGAAAACCTGCTGTCCGTCACGCGGATCGACAGCGGGGAGGTCTCCGTCGTAAAAACGCCGACGGTCCTCGAGGAGCTCGTCGATGCGGTTCTGGTGAAGTTCAGAAAGCACCACCCGTCGCAGCCGGTCGAGGTGGACATCCCCGAGGCGTTCATCATGATCCCGATGGATTCCATCCTGATCGAGCAGGTCATCATCAACCTTCTGGAAAATGCGGTCTTTCACGCGGTCGGCATGACGCGGCTTTCGCTGCGCGTGTATACGCGCGGAAACCGCGCCGTCTTCGAGGTTTCGGACGACGGCTGTGGCATCCCGCAGGAGCGGCTTGAGACGATTTTTTCCGGAAGCGGCGGGGACCCGGCGCTCGTGGACAACAGCCGCCACAGCATGGGGATCGGCCTTTCGGTCTGCGCCACGATCATCCGGGCGCACGGCGGGGAGATCCGCGCGGAAAGCACGCCGGGCCGCGGCACGACGTTCCGCTTTTCGCTGGAGATGGAGGACGAGACGCATGAGCAACAATAAATTCAAGATCCTGCTCGTGGAGGACGATGCGAACATCAGCAGCTTCGTCGAGACGCTGCTGAATACGAACGGCTATCAGGTCGTCAAGGCGCGTACCTGCGCGGCGGGCGTTTCGGCGTTTCTTTCCCACATACCGGACCTCGTCATTCTGGACCTCGGCCTTCCGGACCGGGACGGCATGGAGTTTATCCGGACGATCCGCAAAGAGAGCGTCACGCCGATCATCGTGCTCTCCGCGAGAACCACCGAGCGGGACAAGGTCTCCGCGCTCGATCTCGGCGCGAACGACTACATTTCGAAGCCGTTCGGCAACGGGGAGCTGCTGGCGCGCGTGCGCGCCGTGCTGCGCAGCAGCCGGCAGAGCATGGCCGGCATGCTGCCGGGCGGCCGCTTCAGGGCGGGCGGCCTTGTCATCGATTACGACCGACGGCAGGTTTTTGTCGACGGCCGGGAGATCCGCCTCACGCAGACGGAATACAACATCGTCGCCCTGATGTCCGAGCATGCCGGGCGCGTGATGACCTACGCGGCCATCATTCGCGCCGTATGGGGCGGCACGGATTACGGCAGCACCAAAAAGCTGCAGGTGAATATGGCGAATATCCGGAAAAAGTTCGGCAGCCGGCCGGGCGACAATCCGTATATCCTCAATGAGCTCGGCGTCGGCTACCGCATGGTGGAAGGCGAATCCGAAAGGGATCCGGGGGATCCGGAGGCTTGAGCGGCTGTGCCGCGCCTCCAGAATTCTTTTACACATAGATGAGGTGGAACATGTTTCAACTGATCAAAAAGCAGCCGCCGGTGCGGATCATCGCGCTGGGCTTTGCAGCGGTGATTCTGCTCGGCTCCGCTCTGCTGATGCTGCCGTGCAGCATCCAGGACGGCGTCACGGTGCGGTATATCGACGCGTTGTACACATCGACGAGCGCCGTCTGCGTCACAGGCCTGATCGCCATAGACGCCGGCGATACCTTCACGCCGCTCGGGCAGTTTTTCCTCGGCATGCTGATCCAGGTCGGCGGCCTCGGCGTGACGGCCGTCGGCGCGGGCGTCATTCTGGCGATGGGCAAGAAGGTCAACATGAAAGGGCGGAATATCATCCGCGAAGCGATGAATCTCGATTCCGGCAAGGGCACGGTGCGCTTTATCCAAAGCGTTTTTCTGACGACGATCACCTTTGAGCTGGTCGGCGCCGCGCTGAGCTTTATCGTGTTCGCGCAGGATTACCCGCCGCTGCACGCGCTGGGCATCAGCCTGTTTCACTCCGTGGCCGCGTTCAACAATTCCGGCTTCGATATTCTCGGCAACTTCCAGAACCTGATCCCGTATCAGGACGACGTGCTGCTGAATCTCGTGACCTGCGGGCTGATCTTCTTCGGCGGCATCGGCTTCCTCGTGATCCGGGAGATCGTGACGAAGCGGTTCCACTGGCGCAAGTTTTCGATGCACACGAAGGTCGTGCTGACGGTCAGCGCCGCGCTGATCGTTTCGGGCACGGTGCTGCTCTGGCTGACCGAGGACGTCACGCTGCTCGGCGCTTTTTTCCACAGCGTCTCGGCGAGAACGGCGGGCTTCTCCACGTATTCGCTCGGCAACTTCTCAAACGCCGGCCTGTTCGTCCTCACCGTACTGATGTTCATCGGCGCTTCGCCCGGATCGACCGGCGGCGGTATCAAGACGAGCACGTTCTTCGTGCTGCTGCAGGGGATCAAGTCGGCGGCGACGAACAAGTCGGAAAAGGCGTTCCGCTATGCGATCCCGGTGGATGCGTTCCGCAAGGCGGCCGTGATCACGCTGATCGCGCTCGGCGTCGTGATTACGGGCACCTATCTGATGGTCATCATGGAGCCGGACATCACACTGATGGACGCGCTGTTTGAGGTTACGAGCGCATTCGGCACCGTCGGCCTCTCCACGGGCATCACCTCGGGCCTGAGCGACGGCAGCAAGATCCTTTCGATCATCACAATGTACATCGGCAGGCTCGGCCCGCTGACGATCGCTTCGCTCTGGTATTTTTCTAGGGGCGAGCGTGCAAGCTATCCGGATGGAAATATTTCAATCGGCTGATACAGGAGGAACAGATGATGTTCAACAAACCGAAAAAGGAAAAGAATACATACGGCATTGTCGGGCTCGGACGCTTCGGCTATGCACTGGCTATGGAGCTGGCCGCCTCGGACGCAGACATTCTCGTTCTCGACAAGGATGAGGAAAAGGTCCGCGAGATGCGGGAGTACACCGAAAGCGCCTATGTCATGAAGACGCTCGACAAGAAATCCCTTGCGGAGACCGGCATCCAGAACTGCGACGTTGCGGTCGTCTGCATCGGCGAGCATATGGACACCTCGATTCTGACGACGCTGAATCTCGTGAGTCTCGGCATCCCGGTCGTCATCGCCAAGGCGACGAGCCTTGAGCACGGGCAGATCCTGGAAAAGCTCGGGGCGGAGGTCGTCTATCCGGAGCATGACATGGCGGTCCGCCTCGCGCACCGGCTGGAAACCTCGAAAATGCTGGATTTTGTGCAGCTGAGCGAGCAGGTGAACATTTCGAAGTTCCTGATTCCGGATAAGATTGCCGGAAAAACCGTGCTTGAAGTGGATTTGCGCGGGAAATTTGGGCTGAATATCATTGCGATTGAAAACAGCGGCACGGTGATCGATACGGTCAGCCCGGATTATGAATTCAGAAAGGGCGATATCCTGTTCGTTGCCGGCAGCAACGCCGGGTTGAACCGGCTTTCGGAATGGGCGGAGAGAAGCTGATGAAGAAGATGGGAATCGTACAGGCAATCATACTGTTTTTCAAGGGTGTCGTCGTGGGCTTCGGCGCCATCATGCCGGGCATCAGCGGCGGCACGCTGTGCGTCGCGTTCGGCATGTACAACATCCTGCTCGAGGTGCTCTCGCACCCGTTCAAGACGCTCCGCAAGCACTGGGCCGTGATCGTGGTGTTTGTGCTCGGCACAGGCGTGGGCTTCGTCGGGCTTTCCGGCCTCGCCGGCTGGCTGCTCGACATGAACAGCCAGATGGTCACCTGCGCGTTCATGGGCTTCATCATCGGCACGATCCCCGAGCTCTGGCGCAATGCAGGAGAAAAGTACAGACGGCGCAGCTCCTATGTGTCCATGGTCGTCGGCTTTGTCGCGCTGCTGACTATCCTGCTGCTTGTGCGCAATGCCGAGAGCATCACCATAGCGCCCGGCATCGGCGGCTTTTTCCTCTGCGGCATCTTCTGGGGCCTCAGCTTTATCGTGCCCGGCCTGAGCTCGTCGACCTTCCTGCTGTTCTTCGGCCTGTACCAGCCGATGCTGGAGGGCATTTCGCACCTGTCGCTCCCGGTTCTGATTCCGCTCGCCGCGGGCGTGATCCTGTGCATGGTGATTTTGCCCAAGGGCGTGGAGGCGCTGTTCCGGAAATGGCACTCGGAGGCCTCCCATGCGATTCTGGGCATTGTCGCGGCCAGCACGCTGCTGATTTTC
>USBH01000140.1 GCA_900552925.1 uncultured Oscillospiraceae bacterium | reverse complement strand
TCTACACCGTCTAATTCGTCGGCAGCGTCAGATGTGTATAAGAGACAGCTGCGGGCCTTGTCGCCGCACAGAAGCAGGTCATTGCCGACGTGCTCGCTTCCGTCCCGCTGCCGACGGAGGACTGGTCAAAGTGATTCTGACAATCCTTCTTCTTCTGCTGGCGCTCGCGCTTGTCTTTTTCGCGCAGAAGCTGCTGTTCCGCAGGTTCTGGGACCGGAATCTCGAGGTGCGGATCGAGTTCGACCGCGAATACGTCTTCTGCGGCGAGGACGCAAACCTCACCGAAACCATCGTCAACAACAAATACCTGCCGCTCCCCGTGCTGGAGGTCGGCTTCGACATGAGCCGCTTTCTCGCCTTCCGCGAGGAGGACAACTCCATGGTCAGCGACATGACCTACCGCCGCGACATCTTCACGGCCTCGTTCAAGCAGCGCATCACGCGCACGCTGCCGTTTCAGGCCAAAAAGCGCGGCTACTACCGCATCGCCTCCACAACGGTCAGCTCCCTCGACTTCCTGATGCAGGACAAGCTCGTGACGCACATCCCGCAGTCGACGGAGTTTTACGTGCTCCCCGCGCGGCTGCCCGCCGAGCAGATCCGCATCCCCTACAGCAAGATCATGGGCATGCTCGTCAGCCGCCGGCGCGTGTACGACGACCCGTTTGAGTTCGCCGGCATCCGCGACTACCGCCGCACCGACCCGATGAAGCACATCAACTGGAAGGCCTCGGCGCGAAACGGCAGCCTGCTCGTCAACCTGCACGAATCGACGCTGTCGCAGAAGGTCGTCCTGCTGCTCGACTGCGAGGGCGCCGGCAGCGCTTCCGTGGACACGCTGAACGAGGTCTCGATCTCCATCGCGGCCGCCCTCGCCGCACGCATGCTGCAGGACGGCATCTCCGTCACGATCCTGAGCAACGGCGCGGACGTCCTGACCGAAAAGCCGCTGTGCACCGGCGAGCTGACCGGCCGCAGCACCGCGCTGCACGTGCGCCGGCAGCTCGCGCGCCTCGTCTGCCGAAAGGGCCTGCTCCCCATGGAGACGCTGCTGCGCGGCGAGCTGGAGCGCAGCGGGAAGGAAAACAACCTGTATGTGCTGATTTCCAAGGAGCAGAAACAGCATCTTCTGCCCGCGCTCGAAGCGCTTGCGGGCGGGCACGAGGCCGTCTGGATCCTGCCCGAGGACCGGAACATGCCCGAACGCCACAAAATGAACGAAACATCCAGGCATGTCGATATTGAGAGGTGGAGCGTATGAAAATAAAAGGCAGGCGCATCCCGGTGCGGCGCTTTGTCTGCATCGTGCTCGGCTGGCTGCACGGCGCCCTGATCTTCGCGCCGATTTACGCGGGCGTTGTGAACTTCTTCAACCCGGACTTTTCACAGGCGGATATCCTGCTCTACCATCTGCGCGGCATGCTGGTCGCGGTCCCGGTCGCGCTTTCCTGGTTTGCCGAGCGCTACCTGCGCAACATCGTCATGTACCTGATCGCGAGCATATCCATATCGGCGCTGACGGTCGAGATTTTCGACAGCTGGTTTATGTTTATCCCCGCGATCATCATCTGCTTCTTCCGCTTCCGCAACCGCCTGACCGGCGAGACGCATTCGCTGCTCGACTTCGCCGTCTATCTCGCGCTGCCGCTGTTTCTGATCCCGGTGCTGGCCTCTTTCTTCTATGCGTCTATCGACCGGATCTATCAGGTCACGGCGCCGTTCTGCGCCGCGCTCTACTTCCTGCTCTGCTTCGCGCAGCGCGGCATCGCGCGGATCGACGAATACATCGAGATGAACCGAACGATCCGCAATCTGCCGGGGCGGCGCATCTTATTGATCGCGACGGCCATGCTGCTTATCATCCTCCTGATCTTTGCGGCTATCCTTCTGCCGCCGCTGCTTCTGAACCAGAGCGAGTACCGCTACACGCCGCCGCCCACCCCGGAGGGTACCGCCGCCACGCCGCAGCCCTCGGACACGCAGCAGGGCGATTTCGAGGACAACGCGTGGATCTCTGCGCTCGATTCCGAGCCCAATCCGACCTTGACCTTTATATTCAGGCTGCTCGAATACATCGTCCTCGCCGCCGCAAGCATCGGCATTGTTTTCGGCATCGTCTTCGGCGCGCTGCGGCTGAGCCGCATGTTCCGGCAGTCCTTCCGGGACCGGGGCGACCTCGTCGAAAACCTGCAGGACGACAAGGTCGAGACGGTCCGCGAAAAGCGGCAGGCGCGCGACCGGCCCCGCTTCTTCGACCGTTCGCCGAACGCCATCGTGCGGCGCCGCTACCGCAGGACGATCCTGCGCGCCGCCAAGGAGCCGCCGCAGCCGTGGATGTCCCCGGCCGAGGCGGAGGCGCACGCCCGGCTTGCCGGCAGCGATATGGACCGCCTGCACGACCTCTACGAAAAGGCGCGCTACAGCGCAGACGGCTGTTCGCGCCAGGACGCCGCCCGTCTGTAACGCCGAAGGCGCCCGGTACCGTTCCAAGCGAACGGCGCCGGGCGCCTTTTTCATGCCGTATTTATTTCAGATATTTGCGCACAAACGGATGCAGCCTGCGGATGTAAAAAACGATGAGGCCGTTCAGCGCGAGGTCGTACAGGATAAAGACCGCGTTCATCAGGAGCAGGAGCACCGGGATGAACGGCCAGCCGAACGGCAGCATCTCCGCGAGCGGGATGCCGAGCAGCCAGACCGCCAGCAGCGCTTCGAGCACCGCGGCCGCGTTGAAAACCAGCAGCTTCATCGCCCAGCGGGCCACGCTGTTCCGAATGCGCGAAAGCGTGCCGTACAGCGCCGGGTAATACCCGAAAAAGACGATATAAAAGAGCGTGGCTTCGCGGTCCGGCACAAGCAGCGCCGCGAGCACGCTGACAATCGCATACACCGCCACGCCGGATCTCACATCCGTTTCCGCGACGACCGCGATCAGAAAGCAGCCGGCGACCGCCGGCAGCGCGATCGTCGCCACCGGAACGACGCCCGTCAGGAACAGAACGACGACGGACAGCGCGGCGATCACGCCGCACAGCGCGACTTTCGAGGTTTTACTGCGCATGATGCATTTCCGCCTCCGATCAGCAGCAGGAAATCAGGTCGCCGCCCATGCACTCGCAGCAGCAGTCGGCGCAGATCAGCCCCTGGCACATGTCGCAGGCGTTGCAGCCGCCGACGCCGGAGGTGCTCATATTCGGATTATACCCGCCGTACACGCCGCTGCGCTGGTTCATCGCCTGGTTCAGCGCAGCCTGATACTCCGCGTTTCCCGGGTCCATCTGGCAGGCGCGCGTGAAGTGCTCCTTCGCTTCCTCCAGCCAGCCGCGCCGGAACAGCACGGTGCCCTTGAGGAAATACCACTCGGCGTTCCGGCTTTCCACCGGCACGCCGTTGAGCAGCTGCTCCGCATCCGCAATGCGGCCGGACATGATGTAGTTGCGCACGTCGCTGAAGCTCGACGAGCCGCCGCTGCGCGCGCCGCCGGACGCATAGCCGCCCGTTGTGCGGTTCTTGCGCTGCGCGACGATCGTGTCGTACGCCTCGTTGATCTCCTTCATCTTTTCGCTCGCCAGCTCCGAAAGCGGGCTGTCCGCATACTGGTCGGGATGATATTTTTTTGCGAGCTTTCTGTAAGCGTCTTTTACTTCCTCATCGCTCGCCGACGGCGAAACGCCGAGAACCTTGTACGGATCTGTCATACCCTATAATTCCTTTCCCTTTCTCGAGGTGCGCTTTATGTGTAAAAACAGGATCTCCCGCTGCATTTCGGGGAGGCCCTTGTGCAGTATGTTTTCCAAAATGCCCGTGAACTGCCCCTGCGGCAGAAGATTTGCCGCGGGTACGACCATTGCGAGCGAGCCGTTGAGCACGGCGTTGCATTCGCGGTCCGCCGCATCGCGCTGCGCTTCGGGCATCTCGCCGCCCGCATACGGCGCAAGCCCGAGTTTTTCCACAAACGGATTGAAGCTCCCGTCCTTCAGGTCGTCCGGAAGATCATCCGCCGCATCCATAATATAGACCCAGCGGCCGAGAAAATACCCGAGCTGCTGCAAAACGGCCTTTTCGGCCTCTGTCCCGCCGAGCTCTCCACAGACCGTGCGCAGCATTTCCGCCGTCGGCGCCGCGCAGGCGTCTATCGAAGCGTGTTCCGCGTGCTCCGCAGCCCGCTGCGCATCCATCATCGTCTGCGCCGCCTCCGCCATAAACGGAAAATCCGCCGCCGCCTTTTTCAGCGCGCGCCGGCTCAGGGCATACAAAAAGCGCGCGCCGAGCGATTTCACCGCGCTCTCATCTTCGATATTGTCGCGAAACTTCTGCGCCGTCATGATCACGGAAAGCGCCGCCGCCTTGTGGAAGCATGCCTCCGCGTAACCGTCTTCGCTGTTCGGGCAGACGTATGTGCACTTTTTCAGCGGGTTGCAGGTGCACCGCTTGCGCTCCGCCCTGAGCTTCGCCTCGCGCTGGTTCAGCGCGAGGAGCGCGTAAAACGTACAGTCATAGCTGAGCGTCATCCGCATGAGCGGGCCATAGTATCGACCGAGCGCCCGGCAGAGCTGGCAGTAAACGCCCTTGTATGCGTCGTATTCCTTGACGAGCATTTCGCCCTTGAACGGACGCACGTATCCAAACATCGCCGAACCGCTCCTTTCCGAAGCCTATTGTACTCGATTCGCATAAAAATGTGTTGAACAGATTGTAAATATTAACGCAGGCCACGCGCCGTTTTCCCGATGTCGAGCACCCGCTGCGCCCAATCCCGGTAAAAAGCCGCCTCGTGCGACACAAGCAGCACCGTGCCCGGGAACGCCGCGAGCGCCGTTTGCAGCGCCTCCTTGGCCTGCGCGTCGAGGTGGTTCGTCGGCTCGTCCAGAATCAGGAAAC
>USBH01000139.1 GCA_900552925.1 uncultured Oscillospiraceae bacterium | reverse complement strand
CCGTCTAATTCGTCGGCAGCGTCAGATGTGTATAAGAGACATGGCTTCGCCGTAGCACATCAGCCGCGTCGACTCCTCGATGATGTTCGTCAGCATGAAGTACATCATCGTGAGGCCGTGCTCGCGGCAGGACTTCTCGAGGTACGGGCGCAGCTTCTTCTCAATCTCGTCGAGCTCGCCGCCGCTCATGCTGTTGATCTGGCCGACGCCGAACGTGACGTCGCCGAATTCGAACTTCTTGTAATCCTGGTAGAAAATTTCCTCCGGCGTCTTGTCCTTGAGGTTGCTGCCGGCCGTGAACATTTCGATGCCGAACGCCTGGCAGTCGATGCCCGCAATGGCGCTCAGCGCGTCGGCCGCCATGCGGTCCATCATCGTGCAGGTCGGCGAGCGGAAAACGAGCGTGTCGGAGAGGATCGCGCTGCACAGAAGTCCCGCGATCTGCGGCGGGATGTCGTAGCCCTTCTCCCTGTAGATCTGGTAGATGATCGTCGCGGTGCAGCCGACCGGCTCGTTCCGGAAATAGACCGGCGCCATCGTCTCGAGCGAGCCGATCCGGTGGTGGTCGATGATCTCGAGGATCTCGGCGTCCTCGATGTTGTCGACCGCCTGTCCCCGCTCGTTGTGGTCGACGAGGATGACCGCGCGCTTGCGGACCGCGAGGAGGTTCCGGCGGGAGATCATGCCGATGTAGTGCCCGGTCTTGTCGACGACCGGAAAGTCGCGGATGCGCGTGTTCTGCATGCTGTCCTTGATCGAATCCGTGTAATCGCCGGGCAGGAACTTGATCAGCCCCTCGCGGCGCATGAACGCGCGCACGGGCATGCACTGGTTGATGCGGCGCGCGACGGTGTACGTGTCGAGCGGCGTGATGATCACGGTACAGCCGTGCTCGTTCGCGAGCTTGCGGATGCTGCGCGAGACCGGCGCGCCGAGGCAGACCACGATGCAGCCCGCACCCGACTCGATCGCCGAAAGCTGCGATTCATAGCGGTTGCCCGTAATGACCATGTCGTCCTGATGGATGTAATCCTCCATCACGTCCGGGTCTGCGGCGGAAATCAGCACGTTGCCGCGCTCGAACACCGCCTCCGGGTCGCCGACGACCATCTCGGCCTCGAGCGTCTCCAGAATGTTGCGGTACGGCGTTTTCGCCTGCGCGATGATCGTGCTGTCCTGATTCTCCATGTAGGAGGTCGCGATGTCGTTGATCGTGATGATGCCGTCGAGCCGGTCTTCCTCGTCGACGATCGGCAGCGTGACGGCGTTCAGCTCCGCCATCATGTTCCATGCCTTTTTCATCGAGATATCGTCGGAAATGCCGGGGATCTTCCGGATATCCATATCCCGCACGCGGGTGCCGATGTTGTTGACGTACGTCGGCTGGCGCATGCCGAAGCGGTGCAGGACGTAGCTCGTCTCCGGGCTGAGCTGCCCGGCGCGCGCCGCGATGTAGCGGTTGCCGTCGTTTTCCCGGTTCTTGACGTCCGCATAGGCGATCGCCGAGCAGATGGAGTCGGTGTCGGGGTTGCGGTGCCCCAGTATGTAAACTTCTTTTTTTTCTTTTTTGGTGCTCATATGGTCTGGCCACTCGCCTTTCTGTGCGATATTGTCGATCGGTCCATACCTATTGCTCAGGTGTATTCAGTATACCACAGATTTTTCGAAAAGCAAAGCGGAAACCGCACGAAATTTGTTTGAATTTTGCAATTTTCACGGTGTCCGGAACAAATAAGCGCAAAAAAGGCCCGCAGCGCCTTCTCTGTCAGAGCGCTGCGAGCATCCCGTAAACTTCATCCGGATTCAGGTCGGCAAGCTGCTGCGGCGAGCGGTTTTCCGCCAGCGCGTAGACAAGCTCCGCGCCGAGGTAGTAGCCGACGTCCGAGCGGCCCTCAAACGCGCACCAGTCCCCGAAGAAATCCTGCACGCTTTCGCCGCCGTCCACGCGCCGCCGGAACGCCGAGAACAGCCGCGCGCGGTTCGCACCGCACCACGTCAGCCAGCCGTCGCGATTCTGGCTGTAAAAGCTGCGGCCGCCGAACAGCCGCTGCTGGACGTAGGTCGCCATGCCTTCCGTATAGAGCTGCCACAAGGCCCGCGCGGCGGGGTCCTCCGCCCACGCCGGCGCCGTGCGCCGCTGAAAATGCCACAGGTGGCCGAGCTCGTGATAGAGCAGCGCCGCCATATCCGCTTCGCCGCACCAGCCCAGCTCTACGATCTTCTCGATGCCGAGCAGCACGACCGGCCTGCCCCCGAGCGACGTCGCCCACCCCGCGCCGTTGCACAGGCCGAGGCAGAGGATGACGTCCGCTTCCGGCGCCGAGCCGAGCACGCTGCAGAACTTCTCCGAAAGCCCGCCGACCAGCTTCCGGAACGACGCATGCGCAAGCGCCGCCTGTTCGCTCTTTTCATAAAACTGCTGCAAAACCGGCAGGACCGCGCCCGCAAAATCGTATTCGGCCGCATCCGCCTCCAATTTTTCCGGCAGCGCCGGCGAAATCTCCGCCGCATACCGCCGCCATGCCGCAATGGAAAATTCACCGCGTTCAAACGCGCGGCCCATCTGCGGGAAACTGTCGATCACACGCATCTCAAATCTCCTTCTGCAGGATGTAGTCGTCCATCACATAGCCGCAGCCGATGTCCGTGATGACCGCATCGATCTCATAAAAGCCGAAATGGCGGTACACCTCGATCGCATGCGTGTTGCGCTTGTTGACCGTGAGGTAGATCCTGTCGAGCCCCTCGGCTCGGCAGCGCTCCGCGACAAAATCAAACGCCGCGCGCGGCAGGCCCTCGCCGCGGTGCGCCTTCGAGACGTACAGCTTGCTGAGGAACATCTTCCCCTCTTTGTGCGGCACAAGCCCGACAAAGCCGGCGGCCTCCCCGCCGCACAGCATCAGGTAGTAGACGTAGCCCTCCGCGTCGAGCTGGCGGCGGATCGCCGGGACCGACTGGAACTGCTCGACCATGTAGCGCGTGGCCGCCGGGCCGGTGATGTCGTCGTACGTTTCATGCCAGATCGGCTCCGCGATGCGCGCGACCGTCTCGATCTCCGCCGGGGTTTCCACCCGCTTAAACACCACTTCCATTTTCTGCATACCTCCCTGTGCGCGGGGCGTCAGCCCTCTTTGTAGTTGCCGAGGAACGAAAAGCGCGGCATCTCGTCGGAAAGCGCGCAGATCAGCGCAAGCGTCGCCTCGTCGTGGATATTGCCCGTAAAGTCCAGATAAAAGTCGTATTCGAAGTTGCGGCCGGGAATCGGGCGCGACTCGATCTTCGTCAGATTCAGCCCGTTCAGCGCAAAGCGCTCGAGCGTGCGGTACAAGGAGCCCGTCGTGTGCGGCAGCGAAAAGCACAGGCTGATCTTGTCCGCGTCGTCGGGCAGCACGGCCTCGCGCGCGATGACGACGAAGCGCGTGCAGTTGTTGTCGGTGTTCTGGATGTCGGCGGCGACCACCTCCAGCCCGTAGAACGCGGCGGCCTCCGCCGAGCAGACCGCGCCGAGCCCGGCCGCCGGGTGCTCCGCGACGTGCTTTGCGGCGGCGGCGGTATTCGAGAACGCCTCCGGGGCGATGCCGTTTTCCTCGAGGTACGCGCTGCACTGTGCGAGCGCCTCCTGCTTCGAGACGGCCCGGCGCACCGGCCCCGTGCCCGGCGCACGGCACAGGCAGTGCCGCACCGGGATGTCCGCCGCGCCGACGATGAACATGCGGTGCCGCATGATGAGGTCGTACACCTCGGAAACGCTGCCCGCATCCGAATTTTCGACGGGCACGACGCCGTAGTCGCCCGCGCCGCCGCGCACCGCCTCAAACACGTCGCGGAAGCCGGGCAGAAACGCCGGCTCCGCGCCGGGGAACAGCCGGTTCGCCGCGCTGTGCGAGTACGCGCCCGGCGCGCCCTGGCAGATGATGCGCGGGTTCTCCTTCCGGCTGCGCGGCGAATTTCGCTCGAGCGCGCGCAGCTCCCCGCCGCCCTCGAGCATCGCGTGCTGGCGCGCCCGGCTGACGGACAGAATCGTGCTGTACAGCGCGACGGCGCTCTCGCCGTACGGGCCGGCCTCCTGCCGGACGCGGTCGAGGATCGCCTGCTCCCGCGCCGTGTTCAGCACCGGGATGCCCGCCTGCCGCTTGATCTCCGCGACGCGCTCCGAGCACGCCATGCGCTCCGTAAAGAGCTGCAGAAGCTGCCGGTCGATGCGGTCGATGTCCTGCCGCACCGGCTGCAGCAGCGCGTCAAAGGTCTTGTTTTCCATGGCGTTTTCCTCCCTTTCTTGCAGCCGCGCCGTTCAGCGCAGCAGATCCAAAAGCGCGATGGCCGCGCAGGCTTCGGCGACCGGGATCGCCCGCGGGACGATGCAGGGGTCGTGCCGCCCGCGGATCGTCAGCGCGGCGTCCTTCTTTTCCACAAGGTCGACGGTCTGCTGCGCCTGCCCGATCGACGGCGTCGGCTTCACGGCGATGCGGAACAGCAGCGGCATGCCGGTCGTGATCCCGCCGAGGATGCCGCCCGCGTGGTTCGTGCGCGTGCGGACCGCGCCGGTCTCGTCATAGTAAAACGGGTCGTTGTTCTCGCTGCCGCGCATGTCGGCTACGCCGAAGCCCGCGCCGAACTCGACGCCCTTGACGGCCGGGATGCCGTAGAGGATCGAGGCGAAGACGTTTTCGACGCCGCCGAACATCGGGCTGCCGACGCCCGCCGGCACGCCGACGGCGGCGCACTCGATGACCCCGCCGACACTGTCGGCCGCAAGCCGCGCGCGCTCGATCTCCGCGCGCATCGCTTCCTCGGCCTTTGCGTCGCGCACCGCGAAGAAGCGGGTGTTCAGCGCGTTCAGCTCTGCGGCCGAGACCGCGACCGGGTCGAACGGCGCATCCGAAACAC
>USBH01000138.1 GCA_900552925.1 uncultured Oscillospiraceae bacterium | reverse complement strand
CTCGTGGGCTCGGAGATGTGTATAAGAGACAGAGCTTGTACAGCTCGATCTTATTGTCGTCGAAGTACTTGCGGACGGCCTTGCGCCACTCGAGCCCGGCCTTGAGGTCGCCGGAATACGCGGTGAAGACGCGCACGGGCCGGCCTGCGAAGCGGGTGGCGAGGTCCTTTTCGGTGGCCTTCAGCATCGTCTTTTCGGCGGCGGCCATGCCGCGCACCTTGGCGAAGGCGTCGAGCTTCTCGCCCTGGATCTGCAGGACGGGCTTGAGGCCGAGCAGCGTCGCAAGCGCGGCGCCGGCCGGCGTCACGCGGCCGCTCTTCTTCAGCAGCTCCAGCGTGTTGACCGCGAGGTAGATGCTCGCGTTGAGGGCGGTCGCCTCGAGCTGCACGCAGATTTCGGCGGCGGTCAGGCCCTTGTCGATCAGCGTGAGCGCGTCGACCACCGATTCGCGCTGCGTGGCGGAGATGCGCTTGTTGTCGACGACGCAGACGCGGCCGTTGTAGTCGGCGGCGAGCGCCTTGGCCGTGCCGCAGGAGCCGCTGAGCGCGGAGGACATCGGGATGTGCACGATCGAATCGTGCGTTTTCAGGATTTCGTCCCACAGGCCCGTGATCGACTCGGGCGAGGGCTGCGAGGTGGAGACGTCGGCGCCGCCGGCGAGCATTTCAAAAAACTGCTCGTAGGTGCAGGTGACGCCCTCGAAGTATTCCTTGCCGTCGACGATGAACGGCATCGGCAGCAGGTAAACGCCCAGCTTTTTGGCTTCCTCCCGGGTCATACTGCTGTTTGTATCGGTAACGACTGCGATTCGACTCATTGCAGTTCCGTCCTTTCTGTCCGTTGACGAAGCGCCCGGGCGGGCGCGGAAACTCATAATATTTATACTATACGGAAAACGGAAATCTGTCAATATACGACGGCCGGGATTTCGCAAAAAATTGCTTGCAAACCGGACGGATATGTGCTATACTGACGTAGTGCCCGCCCACGGATCAGGGATAAACCCTAAGGGAAGCGATTCCGCAGGGAAGTCACCGGCCCCGACCTGTGAGCGCGGAAATAATTTGTAAAGGTGGAAAACACAATGCTGAAGAGCGAAAAGACAGAAATCATCAAGAAGTATGCCCGCCATGAGGGCGACACCGGCTCCCCGGAGGTTCAGATCGCGGTTCTCACGAAGCGCATCAACGACCTCACCGAGCACCTGCGCGTGAACAAGAAGGATCACCACTCCCGCCGCGGCCTTCTGAAGATGGTCGGCCAGAGAAGAAACCTTCTCAACTACCTCACCAAGGTTGACATTGAGCGCTACAGAGCCATCATCGCTGAGCTCGGTATCCGCAAGTAATTTTTGTCTGTTTTCGGCTGCGCGGGGCCCGCGCAGCCGATTATAATATCTGCGGCATGCGGCCAGCAGGCTGGTTAGCAGTAAAAGAAGCGCACAGCATGTGCGCTGCACACGCGCTGCGCGCTCCTTTTATTGTTAAGCGGTTTGCCGGCGGTGTGCGTCCGACTTTTTAGGGGAAAGGAAAATACGCTATGTTCGAAAAATTCAGAGTGTTTGAAACAGAGTTCGCCGGCCGGCCGCTCAAGATCGAAACCGGCAAGATGGCGCAGCTCGCAAACGGCGAGTGCCTCGTCCGCTACGGCGAAACGGTCGTCCACGTCGCGGCGACGGCCTCGGCGAAGCCGCGCGACGGCATCGACTTCTTCCCGCTTTCCGTCGATTTCGAGGAAAAGCTCTACTCGGTCGGCAAGATCCCGGGCTCCTTTTTGAAGCGCGAGGGCCGTCCCTCGGAGAAGGCGATCCTGACCTGCCGCATGATCGACCGCCCGATCCGCCCGCTGTTCCCGAAGGACATGCGCAACGACGTTTCGATCGTCTGCACGGTCATGTCGGTCGACCCGGACTGCTCGCCGGAGATCGCGGCGCTCGTCGGCACGAGCATCGCGCTTTCCATTTCGGACATCCCGTGGGGCGGCCCGATCAGCGGCGTTTCCGTCGGCCTTGTCGAGGGCAAGTTCGTCATCAACCCGACGGCCGAGCAGCGCAAGGTCTCCGAGATGGCGGTCACGGTCGCGTCCACAAGCGAGCGCATCGCGATGATCGAGGCCGGCGCGAACGAGGTCTCCGATGAGGATATGTTCGACGGCATCATGGCCGGCCATGCGGAAAACCAGAAGATCATCGCGTTCATCAAGGGCATCCAGGCCGAGATCGGCAAGGAGAAGTTCTCCTACCCGTCGAACAAGCCGGAGCCGGAGATGTTCGAGGCGATCCGCGACTTCGCGGTGGAGGACGTGCGCGCCGCGCTCGACACCGACGACAAGACCGTGCGCGACGAGCGTCTGAAGCCCGTCTACGAGAAGGTGCACGAGCATTTTGACGAAATCTATCCCGAGCAGGCCGCGAAGATCGACGAGTGCATGTATCTCGTGCAGAAGTATGTCGTGCGCCGCTGGCTGCTCGACGAGCACAAGCGCGTCGACGGCAGAGGCATGGATGAGATCCGCCCGCTCGCGGCGGAGGTCGGCATCCTGCCCCGCGTGCACGGCTCCGGCATGTTCACGCGCGGCCAGACGCAGGTGCTGACCGTCGCGACGCTCGGCTCCACGCGCGACAACCAGCTTCTCGACGGCATCGACGAGGAGGAGACGAAGCGCTACATCCACCACTACAACTTCCCGTCCTACTCGGTCGGCGAGACGAAGCCCTCGAGAGGGCCGGGCCGCCGCGAAATCGGCCACGGCGCGCTGGCTGAGCGCGCGCTGCTGCCGGTCATCCCGTCGGTCGAGGAGTTCCCGTACACGATCCGCCTCGTTTCCGAGGTGCTCTCCTCGAACGGCTCCACCTCGCAGGGCTCGGTCTGCGGCTCCACGCTGGCGCTGATGGACGCCGGCGTGCCGATCAAGGCGCCGGTCGCCGGCATCTCCTGCGGCCTCATCACCGAGGGCGAGCGCTGGATGACGATGGTCGACATCCAGGGCCTTGAGGACTTCTTCGGCGACATGGACTTCAAGGTCGCCGGCACGAAGAAGGGCATCACCGCGATCCAGATGGATCTGAAGATCAAGGGCCTCACGCCGGAGATCATCAAGGAGGCGTTCGCGAAGACCCACAAGGCGAGAAACTACATCCTCGACGAGGTCATGCTGCCGGTCATCGCCGAGCCGCGTCCCGAGCTTTCGAAGTACGCGCCGAAGATGCTCTCGACGATCGTCCCGGTCGACAAGATCCGCGAGGTCATCGGCTCGGGCGGCAAGGTCATCCAGAAGATCTGCGCCGAGTGCGACGTCACGATCGACATCGAGGACGACGGCCACTGCTATGTGGCGGGCATCGACATCGAGAAGTGCCGCCGCGCGATGGACATCATCGACACGATCGTCAACGATCCGGAGCCGGGCTCCTACTACAGCGGCCGCGTCACGCGCATCATGGACTTCGGCGCGTTCGTGGAGATCGCCCCGGGCAAGGAGGGCCTTGTCCACATCTCCCACCTCGACATCAAGCGCACCGAGAACGTCACCGACGTCGTCAATGTCGGCGACATCATCAAGGTCAAGGTGCTCGAGATCGACGACAAGGGCCGCCTGAACCTCTCCCGCCGCGACGCGCTGATCGACCTCGACGGCGCCGTGCCGGAGAACACGCTCTCCGATAAGCCCCGCCGCGAGCGCAGCGACCGCCCGCGCGGAGACCGTCCGAGACGCGACAGAAGATAAATAAAGCAAAGCCTGTTCGTTTGCACGCGGACAGGCTTTTTCTTTTGTGCCGCACGGGCGGACAGGCGCGCCCCGCCCCGCCGCCGCGGCGGCTTTTTGCGCAAAAGCCCTTTTCTTTTTGCCGCAAACCCTGTATAATGGCCACAAAAGGAGTGGGGAGTATGTGGTACAGCAGAGAGGACCGGTCGGCGCCCGTTTTCACGGCGGCGCAGCATGCGGAAAGCCGGCACGGCGACGGAGAACGGCGCAGGCTGCCGGCGCTCTGCATCCTCTTTTATATGGGCGGCGTGATCGCGCCGCTGGTCGAGCAGGGGGCGGTCTGCGTGATGGAGAAGCTGCCCCGTTTCCTTGGGGGAACGCCGGTCTATCAGCTGCCCGATGCGCCGGTCTGCTTTCTCGACGGCGGGCGCGGCGCGCCGCAGGCCGCGGACACGCTCGAAACGCTTTATGCGCTGGGCGTGCGGCAGGTTCTCACCGCCGGCATGTGCGGGGCGTTTTCCGAACAGGCCGGGGTGGGGGACAGGATCCTGCCGGACAAGGCGTTTATCGAGGAGGGGACGAGCCTGCACTATGCGGAGCCCCGCCTGTTTTCCACACCGTCCGGCGCATTTCTTGAAAAGGTGCGGCGGTGGTTTCCGGAGGGAAAGTGCCTGCCGGTCGTTTCGACGGACGCCGTATTCCGCCAGACGTACGAAAAGGAGGCGCTCTGGCGGCGCCGCGGCGCAGTCGGCGTCGATATGGAGACGTCGGCGCTGTTCACGGTGGCCGAGTACCTCGGCGTCGAGATCGCCGCGGTGCTGACTGTTTCGGACAAACACCCCGAAGCGCCGGGCGGAAAGGGCTGGCATTGGGGCATGACGGCGCAGATGCGCCGGGAATTTGCCGAACGCTGCGCAGCGCGGATGCGCGAAATTTCAAGGGAGAAATAAGGAGCGGAAAATGGACTTACAGCATGCAAAGACCGTCGTGGTGAAGATCGGCACCTCGACGCTCACCTATGAAAACGGAAAGCTCAACCTGCGCCGCATCGAGTACCTGTGCCGCACGCTGAGCGACCTGCAGAACAGCGGGCGGCGGATCGTGCTCGTTTCGTCGGGCGCGATCGGCGTCGGCGTCGGCAAGCTCGGGCTTGCAACTGTCTCTTATACACATCTCCGAGCCCACG
>USBH01000137.1 GCA_900552925.1 uncultured Oscillospiraceae bacterium | reverse complement strand
AGCGTCAGATGTGTATAAGAGACAGATGGAGAACGTCGCGTGTGTCCGCGGGCGCGGGCTGATGCTCGGCATCCGCGTGAAGGATCGCGACGCGCACGACGTGATGGAGGCCTGCGCCAAAGCGGGCCTGCTGATCCTCACGGCGAAGGACATGGTGCGCTTCCTGCCGCCGCTCACGATCACGAAGGAAGAGATCGACGCGGGCCTTGAGATCTTTGCGGAACAGATCGGCGGCTGAGACGCGTCCGCATACCATCGATACAACCATAAGGAAAGGAACCGGCATATGAAACATTTACTCAAGCTCCTCGACCTTTCGGGGGAGGAGATCATCGAAATCCTGAACCTCGCCGACCAGCTCAAGTATGAGACGAAGCACGGCATCGAGCACCCCTACCTCAAGGGCAAGGCGCTCGGCATGATCTTCGAGAAGTCCTCGACGCGCACGCGCGTTTCGTTCGAGGTGGGCATCAACCAGCTCGGCGGCTACGCCGTCGTGCTCGCGAGCGAGGGCTCGCAGATCGGCCGCGGCGAGCCGGTGCAGGACACCGCGCGCGTGCTCTCCCGCTATGTGGACGGCATCATGATCCGCACCTTCGAGCAGAAGGAGGTCGAGGATTTCGCGCGCTACGGCTCCGTGCCCGTCATCAACGGCCTCACGGATTTCTGCCACCCCTGCCAGATCCTCGCCGACCTGATGACGATCCGCGAGTATAAGGGCTCGTTCGACGGGCTCAAGATGTGCTTCATCGGCGACGGCAACAACATGATGAATTCGCTGATCGTCGGCTGCCTCAAGGTCGGCATGGCGGTTTCGGTCGCGTGCCCCGAGGGCTACCGCCCGCCGCAGGAGATTCTCGACTTTGCCGGCGCGTACGACTGCTTCGAGCTGACGGACGACCCGCTGACGGCCGCGAAGGACGCCGACGTCGTCATCACCGACGTGTGGACCTCGATGGGCCAGGAGGAGGAGCGCGCGGCGCGCGAAAAGGCGTTCGCGGGCTACTGCGTCGACGACCGCATCATGGCCGCCGCGAAGCCGGACGCGATCGTCCAGCACTGCCTGCCGGCGCACCGCGGCGAGGAGATCACCGAGGCGGTGTTCGAGGCGAACGCCGCGCCGATCTTCGACGAGGCGGAGAACCGCCTCCACGCGCAGAAGGCCGTCATGGTCATGCTGATGAAAGACTGATTTTGTTTCGGAAAGGAGGAAGCGATTGTCCCGCGCGGCGGCTTCCTCCTTTTGTCAATCCATGCGGTTTGCATCGGTGAACCGCGCGAACAATTTTGCCTGAGGTGTGAATCGTGTGAAAAATGCTTTTTCACACAGTATTTGTGCCTTTGCCGCGACGAGCAAAGCGGCAATCGGCTTTGCCGACCGGCACAAAAAATAAGGATTGGTGATTTATATGGGGAAAATGCAATGCGATGTGTGCGGCGGGCCGCTGGCGATCGATGCGGGCGGCCGGAGCGCGACGTGTAAAAACTGCGGCATGGAGCACTCGATCGAGCGGGTGCGGGAGATGCTGGGGACGGCCCCTGCCGCGCAGCCGGACCCGGCGGAAGAGGTTTTCGACGCCGAGGTCGCCGAAATGGATGCGCCGGCGGAAGCGCCGTCCGGCTATGCGGCGCAGCTGCGGGAGATCTTCCGGGCGCACGGCGGCATCCCGACGCCGGACATGCGGCCGGAGCAGATGGAACGCGCCATACTGGGCGAGCCGGACCCGAGGAATTTTGCCGTGGCGTTCGGCCGGTATGGGCTGGCGGCGCAGACGGGCGGGATCCTGACGGAACAGCAGCTCGAAGACGTGCGGAAAATGCTGGCTCGGTGCAGAAAAGGGCAAAAGGGCGCAAAGGTCTGGTGTCGCGTTATGGCCACGGTTCGGCATGCGGGCGCGTGGCTCTGCGTTGTGCGCCCGGGCGAAGTGCTCTGGGAGCTTTCGGGCTTTTCGGAAGAAGCCGTGCAGGCGGTCGCCGCGCAGGTCGGGCAGGCGCTGCCGTTCGAAATCCGTCTCGTGCCGTCAGGCGGCAGTGCGGTTCCGGCTGCGCCGGAGCCGCAGGCCGAAATCCTCGACGCCGGATGGGTGGAGATCGGGGAGGACGGCGAAGAAAAGCGCAGCGCGCAGCCGTTTTGCATGACCGTCGACGATGTTTTCCACATTCTGGGACAGGGTGTGATCGTGAGCGGCTTTGCGGAGGGCGGCCCCGTCCGCGTGGGCGACACGGTCACGATCGTCGGGAAAAAGACCGGGCAAAGGCGGGACGTTGTGGTCCGCGCGCTGAACCGGTTCGACGCGGAGCGCGAGACGCTGTGCGCCGCAAATGCCGCCACGCCGGGAGCCGGAGCCCCCGTGCAGCTTCTGCTGGCGGGCGTCGGCAAGAAGGAAGTGAAGGTCGGCGACACGGTGGTCGGTCGGTAAAAAAGCCGGATTTCCGCTTGCTTTTTCCGCTTTGCCGCGCTACAATGAGGGCAAATCTCAGACAGGGAGTGTTGTATTATGTTGAGAAAACAGCCTTGGTTCGATTTCTGCGACGCGCTCGAGATCGATGTTGAGCAGAGCACGGACGAGGGGCGCGACGCCGCGCATTATGCGGCGCAGGCCGGACAGGTGCAGGCGATGGACCGCGGCGCCGAGCGGACGGCCGCAGGCGCGGCGCTGCTCGAGCAGATGGAGGCGCTGCCCGCCGCACGCGAAGCGCAGGAGCCGTCCGACCTCGCCGGCATCCGCGCGCTTGCGCAGGGCGAGACGTGCGAAAAGGCCGCGGCGGACTTTGAAAAGATCTACGGCGCGTGGCTCGGCCGCTGCGCGGGCTGCCTGCTGGGCCAGCCGGTCGAGGGCTGGCGGCGCGCGCGGATCAACGGCCTGCTCGAGGAGACCGGCAACCTGCCGCTCAAGGGGTACATCTCGTCCGACATCCCGGCCGCCGTGCGCGAAAAGTACGGCGTGCGCGACGACCAGCACGCCTACGGCGCGGAGAAAACCGGGTGGATCAACAACGTCTCCTACATGCCCGAGGACGACGACACGAACTACACGCTGCTCGCGCTCAAGCTCGTCGAGCAGTACGGGCGCGGCTTCACGCCGGACGACGCGGCCGAAAACTGGCTGATGAACCTGCCGCTGCTGCACACCTGCACGGCGGAGCGCGCGGCGTACATCAACCTCGCGCAGTCCGTCTACCCGCCGCAGTCGGCCGTCTGGCGCAACCCGTACCGCGAGTGGATCGGCGCGCAGATCCGCGGCGACCTGTTCGGCTACATCTGCCCCGGCGACATGGAGACGGCGGCGGAGATGGCGTGGCGCGACGCTTCGATCTCCCACGTGAAGAACGGCATCTACGGCGAAATGTGGGTTTCGGCGATGCTCGCGAAGGCCGCGGTCTGCGGCGATCTGCGCGAGATCGTCGCGTCCGGCATGCGGCAGATCCCGCAGGAGAGCCGCCTGCACGCGGCGCTTTCTGACATGCTCCGCCGGTTTGACGCGGGCGAGACCGCGGAGGCCGCCGCATCGCACATCCTCGCGCTGTACGACGAGGCGAACCAGCACCACTGGTGCCACACGATCTCGAACGCGATGATCGTCGCGCTCGGCCTGCTGTGGGGCGAAAAGGACTTCACGCGCACGATGGGGCTCTGCCTGACGATGGGCTTCGACACAGACTGCAACTGCGCGACGGCGGGCTCCGTGCTCGGCATGGTGCTCGGCGCCGCGAACCTGCCGGCGTGCTGGACCGCGCCGCTCTGCGACGCGGTGCTCTCCGGCGTCGACGGCTTCGGCCTCGTGCGCATCTCGGACATGGCGAAGCGGACCGCGGCGCTCGTCTGAGCCGGACGAAAACTGCGCCGCCGCGCCTGAAAACGGGCGGCGGGAAAATGGAATGCCGCGTCGAATCTGCGGGCGTGCCGGAAAAGCGGCGCGCCCGTTCATAATTTTTTTGGAATTTATAACTGTTCAAGCCCTGTGAAATATGGTATACTAAAACAAATATGGGCTTTTCCGCCCTTTTTCGGAAAGGGAAAACGACATGACAGTTCTCGGCATCGATCCCGGATACGCGATCGTCGGCTACGGCGTCGTCGAAATGAAGGGCAACCGATTCCGCACGCTCGAGCACGGCGCGGTGACAACCAGAGCGGGCGTCGATTTCAACCGGCGCCTCGAAATCATCTTCGACGGCGTGCAGGATATCCTGACGCGCTGCCGGCCCGACGCGGTCTCCGTGGAGAAGCTGTATTTTTCGAACAACAAGACGACAGGCATCGGTGTTGCCGAAGCGCGCGGGGTGATTTTGCTTGCGGCGCAGAAGGCGGGCGTGCCCGTCTTTGAGTATACGCCCGTGCAGGTGAAGCTCGCCGTCACCGGCTACGGCAAGGCCTTGAAGCCGCAGGTCATGGAGATGACGCGCCGCCTGCTCTGCCTTAAAGAGGTGCCGAAGCCCGACGACACGGCGGACGCGCTTGCGGTGGCGATCTGCCACTGCCAGGCCTCGGGCACGGCGCTGCGGCGCTTTTTGCGGTGAGCCGGCGGCAAACGGCTGCAAAAAGCCGGCCGCCGCGCATAGGAATAGACGAAGGGATTTGAATTTATGTTTTACAGCCTGACCGGCAAGCTCGTCCACATGGAGCCGGGCGTTGTGGCGATCGAATGCGGCGGCGTCGCGTTCAAATGCCTCACCTCGATGCACACGCAGCGGAGCATGCCGCGCATCGGCGAGACGGCGACGGTGTACACGTACCTGAACGTCCGCGAGGATGCGCTCGATCTGTTCGGCTTCAGCTCCAAAAACGAGCTGAGCTGCTATAAAATGCTGACCGGGATCAGCGGCGTCGGCCCGAAGGTCGCGCTTGCGATCCTCTCGGAGCTGTCGCCCGAGGGCGTGGCGATGGCCGCGGCGTCCGGCGACAGCAAGAGCTTTACGCGCGCGAGCGGCGTCGGCCCGAAGCTCGGGCAGCGCATCGTGCTGGAGCTCAAGGACAAGGTGAAGAAGATGGCGGTTTCCGACGGCGGCCTG